>NZ_JBEYZW010000161.1:0-5852 GCF_040646215.1 Streptomyces sp. NPDC046215
GGGGTTCACCCCTTTTTTTTTTCCCCCCCCCCCCCGGTTGGGGGGGGGGGGGGGGCGGGGGGGTGGGGGGGGGCCCTACCCCCCCCCCCCCCCCAACAACAGGCCCGCGGAGACCCGCCACCGCACATTGGAAGCCCCGCGCAGCGGACCGGCCCCCCGCAGGGGAAACGGCGCCGCACCCGGCAACGCCCCGCGCAGCGGAGCGGCCCCGCGCCAGCGGACCGGCCCCGCGCAGCGGCAACGGCTTCGCGCCAGCGAAAACAGCAACCACACACCCTGCAAGCCAGCGCAGCGACAAGGCAAACTGGGGAGCATGTCCATTCACGAGAACCTCCTCGGGGGCCCGCCCCCGACCCACCTGCCCGACGACCCCGAGCCGCGCGAGCTGCTCGCCTCGGGCGCGGCGCCCTCCGACGTCGCCGCGAAGTACCCCTCGTCCTCCCTCGCGTGGGCGCAGCTCGCCGACGAGGCGTTCGAGGGCGGCCGGGTCGTCGAGTCGTACGCGTACGCCCGCACGGGGTACCACCGCGGGCTGGACGCCCTGCGGCGCAGCGGCTGGAAGGGGCACGGGCCGGTGCCTTTCGAGCACGAGCCGAACCGTGGTTTCCTGCGCGCGCTGCACGCGCTGGCGCGGGCCGCGCAGGCGATCGGGGAGCAGGAGGAGTACGAGCGCTGCTCGTCGTTCCTGCGCGACAGCTCCCCGACCGCGGCCAGCACCCTGGGCTGACATGCGGTGACTGCCGGAACGCCCCGCCCCGCGCGGGGCGTTCCGGCTGTCCACAGCCCTTGCACCGGGTGGCGCGCGGGACGGATGATGCCCACAGGGGACCGGGGCTCCGATGCCGACAGGAAGGGGCGGACCGCTACCCGGGAGCACTGATCGCCGAGGAGCGCGCGATGCCGCAACCGCAGCCTGCCCGTCCCCAAGCCCCGAACGTCGAATTCGAGCAGACCACCCCGTACGAGGACTACGTCCGGGCGTCCGTGCTCAGCCGCCTCCAGGAGCCCCTCTCCGAGGACCCCGGTGAGATGGCCTTCCTCGTCACCACCCAGGTGATGGAGCTGTGGTTCACGGTCCTCGTGCACGAGTGGCGGACCGCCGCCCGCGCGCTGCGCGAGGACGACCTGCCGGCCGCGATGGCCGCGCTCAAGCGCTCCGCGTACGAGCTGGAGTCGCTCAACGCGTCCTGGAAGCCGCTCGCCCAGTTGACGCCCGCTCAGTTCAACGCGTACCGCTCCGCGCTCGGCGAGGCGTCCGGTTTCCAGTCGGCCACCTACCGCCGCCTGGAGTTCCTCCTGGGCGACAAGTCGGCCTCGATGCTGGTGCCCTACCGCGGCACGCCCGCCACGCACGCGGCGCTGGAGAAGGCGCTGCGCGAACCCAGCCTGTACGACGAGGTGCTGAGCTGGCTGGCCCGGCGCGGGCATCCGATACCGGCCTCCGTGCTCGATCGCGACGTCTCCGTGCGCCACGAGGCCGACCCGGCGGTCGAGGAGGTCTGGCAGCGCGTCTACGCGGGCGACCAGAACAGCGACGAGTGCCGGCTGGGCGAGGCCCTGACCGAGGTCGCGGAGCTGGTCTGGCGGTGGCGCAACGACCATCTCGTCGCCACCCGCAGGGCGATGGGCGCCAAGGTGGGCTCGGGCGGCTCGGCGGGCGTCGCGTGGCTGGAGAAGCGCGCCGCGAAGACCGTCTTCCCCGAGCTGTGGACGGCGCGCAGCCATGTCTGAGCGCCTGGCCGCCGAAGCGGCGGCCCTCGACGCGGCCGACGGGCTCCGCGCCAAGCGGGCCGAGTTCGTCCTCGACGACACGGTCTACCTCGACGGGAACTCCCTCGGGGCCCTGCCGGCCTCCGTCGCGGGCCGCCTCGCCGACGTCGTAGGGCGCGAGTGGGGGCGGCTGCGGATCCGGTCGTGGGAGGAGTCCGGCTGGTGGGCGGCCCCCGAGCGGGTGGGCGACCGCGTCGGGGCGCTCGTGGGCGCCGCGCCCGGGCAGGTCGTCGCCGGCGACTCCACCAGCGTCAACGTCTTCAAGGCCGTGGTGGGTGCCGCGCGGCTGGCCGGAGAGGGGCGGGACGAGATCCTCGTCGACGCCGCGACGTTCCCCACCGACGGCTACATCGCCGCCTCCGCCGCCCGGATGACGGGCTGCCGGATCCGGGCCGTCGACGCCGGGGACCTGCCGGGCGAGGCCGGGCCCCGCACGGCCGTGGCGCTCGTCAATCACGTCGACTACCGCACCGGCCGGCTCCACGACCTGCCCGCCACGACCGCCGCCCTGCACGCCGCGGGCGCCCGCGTGGTGTGGGACCTGTGCCACAGCGCGGGCGCCCTGCCCGTCGGGCTCGACGCGCACGGCGTGGACTTCGCGGTCGGCTGCACGTACAAGTACCTCAACGGCGGGCCCGGCGCGCCCGCCTACCTGTACGTGCGCCGCGACCTCCAGGCCCGCTTCGACTCCCCGCTGCCCGGCTGGAACTCCCACGCCGACCCCTTCGGCATGGACCCCGCCTACACCCCGGCCGAGGGGGCGGCGCGCGGTCGCGTCGGCACGCCCGAGATCCTCTCGCTGCTCGCCCTCGACGCGGCGCTCGACGTGTGGGACGGCGTTTCCCTCGACGCCGTGCGGGCCAAGAGCCTGGCCCTGACGGACTTCTTCCTGCGCTGCGCCGAGGCGTACGTGCCCGGGGGGCGGGCCCGGTCCGTCACGCCCGTCCCGCACGCCGAGCGCGGCAGCCAGGTGTCGCTGAGCTGCCCCTCCGGCGCGGGCGAGGCCATGGCGGAGCTGGCCCGCCGCGGTGTCGTCGGCGACTTCCGCCGCCCCGACGTGCTGCGCTTCGGCTTCACCCCGCTCTACACGGGCTTCGCCGACGCGCACCGCGCGGCGCGCGTGCTGGGGGAGGTCCTGGCCGGGTGAGCGACGGGGAGAGCGAGCTGTTCGCCCTGGCGCACGTGGCGCCGGACGAGAGCGTCACCTACGGCGACCACCCGAGCCAGGTCGTCGACATCTACCGCCCGGCCGGGCCCCCGCACACCCGGGTGACGCTGCTGCACGGCGGCTTCTGGCGCGAGGCGTACGACCGGTGCCACCTCTCGCCGCTCGCCGCGGCGCTCGCCGCGGGCGGTGTCGAGGTGTTCCTGGCGGAGTACCGCCGGGTGGGCGGGGGCGGCGGCTGGCCGGAAACGTTCGAGGACGTGGCACGGGTGGCCGCTGACGCCGGCCGCGGCGCCCCGGGCCGGCACGTCCTCGCCGGGCACTCGGCGGGCGGCCACCTCGCCCTGTGGGCGGCGGGCGCCGCCGGGGTGCCGCCCTGCGAGGTCGTCGCCGTCGCCCCCGTCGCCGACCTGGGCCGCGCCCGGACGCTCCGGCTCGGCGCCGGCGCGGTCGACGCGCTGCTCGGCGGCGCGTACCGGCCCGAAGCCGACCCGGTGCGGCTGCCGCCCCCGCGCGGGCCCGTCACGCTCCTGCACGGCGGCGCCGACCCGCACGTCCCCGCGGCGCTCTCCACCCGCTACACGGCCGCCGCCCGGGCGGCGGGCGGAGAGATCACCCACCGGGAACTGCCGGGAGTGGGGCATTTCACCCCGGTGACGCCGGGCACCCCCGCCTGCGCGGAACTGCTGGCCCTGCTGGGCGCCCGCGCGCGTAGTACTTGAGACGGACCCCCGCAGATCCCCACCCATGGGGACGCCAGGGACATGACGGGTTGCCTACGGTGGATGGCGTGACCGACACCTATGACACCAGGCCGAGCGACGAGCTGCGGATGGTGAAGAGCGTTCTGAGCAGGATCCGCGAGGACCTCTTCACCGACGCCTTCGCCTTCCGGCCGCTGCCGCCGCTGCCTGCCGACCACCGGCTGGTCCGGTGGCTGCCGGGCCGCGGCGGGCACTACGCCCGGTGGTTCCCGCACACCGCGGTGGCCGCCCTCGCCTCCGTGCTCGTCCTCGCGACGCTCGAACGCACCGGCGGGCTCAGCGGCCTGCTCGCCGGGCTGTTCGTCGGTGTGCCGGTGGCGATGACCCTCTTCCGGCCGGTCGGCGCGTGGTGGCTGTCGTGCGCCGGTCTGCTCGTCGGCGGAACGGTCCTCAGCGGCTACGGGCCGGGGCCGGGCGCCCTCGTCGGCCACCTCTTCGTCCTGCTGATCGTCGCCGTGCGGACGCGCCCGCGGACAGCGGTCGAAATGCTGGCGCTGACCGCCGCGCTGGGCCTCTTCCTCGGGATCGTCTTCCGCTCGTACAGCGACGGGTACTTCCTCCCCGACCTGTTCCAGATGCTCGTCCTCTACGGGTTCGTGCTCTTCGCCGTCCTCGGCGGCCGCAGCCTGCGCGAGACGAAGCAGCAGGTCGTCGCCCAGGCGGCCGTCACCGAGGTGGAACGCTCCCGGCGCACGGTCCTGGAGGAGCGCACCACCATCGCCCGCGAGCTGCACGACGTGGTCGCCCACCACATGTCCGTCGTCGCCATCCAGGCCGAGGCCGCGCCCTACCGGGTGCAGGACACCCCGCCCGAGCTGGCCGCCGCGTTCCAGACGATCCGGGAGAACGCCGTCGCCGCCCTGACCGAGCTGCGCCGGGTGCTCGGCGTCGTCCGGTCGGAGAACCCCGACGCCTTCGCCGGCCCCGAGGCCCCGCAGCCCACCCTCGCCGCCCTGGACGGCCTGCTGGACAACGTCCGCTCCGCCGGCTCGGCGGTCGAACGGGTGACGACGGGCTCGGTGCGGCCGCTGCCGCAGGGCGTCGAACTGTCGGCGTACCGCATCGTCCAGGAGGCGCTCAGCAACGTCCTGCGCCACGCGCCCGGCGCCGAGGCCCGCGTCGAGCTCTCCTACGTCCTCGGCGGCCTCGGCCTGCGCGTCGTCAACGGGCCGCCGAACCGGCTGGCCAAGCCCTCCCCGGGCGCCGGCCACGGCGTGCTCGGCATGCGCGAGCGCGTCGCGATGCTCGGCGGGGAGATGACCGCGCAGGCGACGGACGAGGGCGGCTTCGAGGTCGTCGCGTTCCTCCCCGTCGCCGTGGGCGAGGCCGCCGCATGACCATCCGCGTACTGATCGTGGACGATCAGATGATGGTCCGGGAGGGCTTCTCCGTCCTGCTGAACGCCCAGCCCGACATCGAGGTCGTCGGCGAGGCGGTGGACGGCCGGCAGGCCGTCGAGCAGGTGACCGCACTCCGCCCCGACGTGGTCCTGATGGACATCCGCATGCCCGTCCTGAACGGGCTGGAGGCGACCCGCGAGATCATCGCCGCCGACGCCGGGGCGAAGGTCCTGGTCCTGACCACCTTCGACCTGGACGAGTACGTCTACCAGGCGCTCCGGGCCGGGGCCAGCGGCTTCCTGCTCAAGGACGCCTCCGCCCGCCAGCTCGCCGACGGCGTCCGCGTCGTGGCCTCCGGCGAGGCGCTCCTCGCGCCGACGGTCACCAAGCGGCTCATCCAGGAGTTCTCCCGGCTCGGCACGCCCCGGCTGCCCACCCAGGAGCGCGTCGCGGACCTCACCGAACGCGAGACGGAGGTGCTGGTCCTCGTCGCGCAGGGCCGCTCCAACTCGGAGATCGCGGCCGGCCTCGTCGTCGCCGAGTCCACGGTCAAGACGCACGTCAGCCGCATCCTGGTGAAGCTGGGCCTGCGGGACCGCACGCAGGCGGCGGTCTTCGCGTATGAGGCGGGGCTGGTTACACCGGGGGGCTAGCCGCCCGGGGCTGGTCGTTGTTTGCCGGGTGCGGCGCCGTTTCCCTGCGGGGGGCGTGTCCGCTGCGCGGGGCTGTTCAGGTGCGGTGGCGGGCCTGCGCGGGTGGGGGTTTCGGGCCGGGTCGTGCGGTCCCTGCGGCGGCTGTTGTGTGCGTCATGAA
>NZ_JBEYZW010000162.1:0-5812 GCF_040646215.1 Streptomyces sp. NPDC046215
GGCTGGTACTACGCCCTCGTACCACCGCGCACCGCCGAAGGATGGGACGGCGACGCCCCCTGCTTCGGCCCGGCACACAGCATCACCGTGCCACCACCCCCCTGCTCAACACCACCAGGCCCCTACTGGCTGCTGCCCGCCCCGGACCACGAGCGGATGCTGTGCGACCCGTACGCCCTGTGGCAACTGACCACAAGAGAGGACGCGCCACAGTGAGGTGGTGCTCGTGGTGCAAGAAGAACCAGGAGGGAACCGTCGCGGTCGGAACGGTCGACGGCGACTGCGCCGCCCGCCACTACTACGCCTGCGAAGAATGCCGGGACACACACCGCATCGTGCCCCTCAGTAAGCAACGGGCCCAGCGACTCGACGGCTCACCCCAGTACTACCGGAGCTGAACTCGGAAACCGGTCAGGTGACGTGCACGAGCCCGGCCGCCGGAAAGCGGCCGATGCCGGGGCCCCGGCAGTCAGGGTAGCCAGGCAGCAGCCCCCGGGGGACTGGAGCGCACCCAGGCGACACCGCCGCCCCCGCCACACAAGAGCCGTACCGGCCACTCCCACCCCCACCCACCACAAACCACCCCCCCGGTCCCTCCCCGCAGGGCGCATGTGATCCCCGGCAAACCCCCTGTTCACCCGCCGTTTTCCCTGCTAGACATCGCACATGACCGGCTATTCCCCCGACGCCACCGACTGGCGCATCCTCGACGCTCTGCAGAGCAACGGGCGCGCCGGCTTCGCCGAGTTGGCGCGCACCGTGAACATGTCCTCCAGCGCCGTGACCGAACGCGTCCGCCGGCTGGAAGAAGCCGGCGTCATCGGCGGCTACACCGCCGTCGTCGACCCCGAGAAGCTCGGGCTGCCCGTTCTCGCCTTCGTGCGGCTGCGGTACCCCAACGGCAACTACAAGCCCTTCCACGACCTGCTGGGGTCGACGCCCGAGATCCTGGAGGCGCACCACGTCACCGGCGACGACTGCTTCGTCATCAAGGTCGCGGCCCGTTCCATGCGGCACCTGGAGGAGGTCGCCGGGCGGATCGGTGCCCTCGGGTCGGTGACCACCAGCGTCGTCTACTCCTCCCCGCTGCCCCGCCGGGCCCTCAGCCGCTGACCGCCGCCGTGCGGTGCCGCACCGCCGAGCCCGTCCGGTCCTTGACGAGCTGGAGCTGGGCGGGAATGCGCTGCCGCAGGTCCGCGACGTGGCTGACGATGCCCACCGTGCGGTCCCGCTCGCGCAGCGAGTCCAGGACGTCCAGCACCTCGTCCAGGGTCTGCTCGTCGAGGCTGCCGAAGCCCTCGTCGATGAACAGGGTGTCCAGGCGCACCCCGCCCGCCTCCTCCGTGACGACGTCGGCGAGCCCGAGGGCCAGGGCCAGCGACGCGAAGAACGTCTCGCCGCCCGACAGGGTCGCGGTGTCCCGCTCGTTGCCCGTCCAGGCGTCGATGACGTGCAGGCCCAGGCCGGAACGGCCCCGGCCGCCGGAGCGGGCGTCGGAGTGCACCAGGGTGTAGCGCCCCGAGGACATCCGCCGCAGCCGGACCGTCGCGGCCGCCGCCACCTGCTCCAGGCGGGCGGCGAGCACATAGGACTCCAGACGCATCTTGCGCTCGTTGTGGGCGGAGGTCCCGGCGGCCAGGGCCGCCAGGCCCGCCACCCGGTGGTGCTCCTCGCGCAGCGGGGCCAGCCGGCGGGCGTCCGCGACGGCCTGGGCGGAGAGCCGGCGCAGCTCCTCGCAGCGGGTGCGGGCGGCGGCGTCCTCGGCGGAGGCCCGGCGCAGCGCGCCCGTCGCGGCGTCGGCGGCGGCCAGCGCGGCCTCCGGGTCGGCGGGCGGCCGCGCGGCGGCGTCCGCGGCCACCGCGTCGGCCAGCTCCGCCGCGACCTCGGCCTCCTCCCGCTGCCACCGCTCCAGACGGTCCTGCAACTCCCGCTGCTCCGCGGCGGAGAGCACGGCCGCGGCCGCGGCCCGCGGGCTGTCGAAGCCCGCGCGGTAGGCGGCGTCGGCGAGCCGGTCGTCGGCCTCCTTCAGCCGCTCCGCGGCCCCCTCCGCCGCCCGTACCGCCCCGGCCGCGTCGGCGAGCCGCATCAACTGCCCTTCCAGCAGCTCCGCGCGCCGCGCCACGGACTCCGCGCCGCCGCGCGCGACGGCCAACTCCTCCTCCAGCGCCGCCAGCTGACCGTCCAGCCGCTCCCGGTGGGCGGCGCGCGCGGTGCCGCGCAGCTGAGCCGCCTGCTGCTCCCCGCGGCGCAACTCGTACTCGCGCGCCGCGGCCTCCAGCGCCTCACGTGCCGCGTGGGCGTCCGCGCCGGCCTCCCGCGCCTCGGCGAAGGAACGCCGGACGCCCTCGGCTAGCGCGGCCAGCTCGGCCACGCCGGCGGTGCCGGCGCCGGCCGTGGCCGCGGCCAGGGACTCGCGCAGCGCGCGCAGCCGCAGCTCGGCCTCCTCGCGCGCGGCGTCGGCCCGCCGGAAGGACTCCAGGGCGCGCTCCTCGTCGCCGCGGTCCACGTGGTCGGCCGCGGTCCGCGCCGGGTCGGGGTGCTCGGTGGCCCCGCACACCTTGCACGCCTCGCCCGGGGCCAGGCCGGCCGCCAGCTCGGCGGCGAAGCCGAGCAGGCGGCGCTCCTTGAGGTCCAGCCAGTGCTCGCGGGCCGCGCCGGCCCGCTCACGGGCCTCCCGCAGCCGCGCCTCGGCCTCGGCGGCCCGGCCCGCCAGGCGGTCGCGCTCGCGGGCGGCCTCCAGGCGCTGCCGGGCGGGGGCCAGCTCGCCCTCCAGCCGGGCCGCCCGGGTGGCCGCCTCCCGCGCGGCCTCCAGCCGCCGCTCGTGGGCGGCGCGCCGGGCCTCCCAGCCGGCGAGCCAGTCGGCCGCCTCGGCGACGACGTCCTCGTCCAGGCGGGCCTCGCGGTCCAGGCCGGCGCGCTCGGCGGTGAGGGCGGCGACCCGCGCCTCGGCGCGGCGGGCCGCGGACAGCGAGCCGAGCTCCTCGCGCAGCCGCCGGTCCAGCGCCGCCAGCGCCTCGGTACCGCTGTCCGCGTGCCCGGCCGGCAGCCGCTCCCGCGCCCGGCGCTCCGTGTCGAGTGCGTCGCGCAGCACCCGCCCGGCCCGCTCCCGGGCCTCCAGAACGGGGACGACCGTCCCGGCGGCCCGCGCCCGCTCCAGCCGCCCGCGCACCCGCTCGGCCTCCCCGCGCCGCTCCTCCAGGGCGAGGGCACGCCGCCGGGCACCGGCGTACCGGCGCTGGAGGCGGTCCAGCTCGCGCGCCTCGTCGACGGCCCGGCGCGCGGCGTCGTGCGCCGCCTCGGCGGCGTGCGCGGCGGACGCGGCGATGGTGCGGCGCTCCGCCGCGTTCGTCCGGGCGAGGGCCGCCCACTCCAGCACGGCCTCGGCCAGCCCCGCCTCGCCGGGGGCGAGGGCCGGCCCGGCCGCGCGCTGCGCCGGGACGGCGGCACCGGGCCCGCGCGGCGCGGCCGTCGCGGGCGCCGGCGTGCCGACCTCGGGCAGCGACGGGTCGGCCGCGGCCTGCCGCATCCGGTGGCCCAGGGCCAGCAGCCGCTCGTCGCCCTGGACGACCTGCTTCTCGGCGGCCCTGCGGAGCTCGGCGAGGCGGTCCTCGACGGCGGCGAAGCGGCCCGTGTCGAAGAGCTTGCCCAGCAGCTTGCCGCGGGCGGTGTCCTCCGCGCGCAGGAACCGCGCGAAGTCGCCCTGCGGCAACAGCACCACCTGGCAGAACTGCCCGCTGCTCATGCCGAGCAGCTCCTCGATCTCGTGGCCGATCTCCTGGTGGGAGCGGCTGAGCCCCTCCCACGGGCCGCTACCGGTCCGCTCGCGCAGGGCGCTGTACGCCTTCTCGCGGGTGGAGCCGGTGCCCCGCTTCTTGGGGCGGAGCTGCTCGGGCCGCCGGGTGATCTCCAGGCGGCGACCGCCGACGGTGAGGTCGAGCGTCACCTCGGTGAGCGTCCCGGGGGCGGCGTGGTCGCTGCGCAGCGACAGCCCGCTGCCCTGGCGGGAGCCGGGCACCACGCCGTAGAGGGCGTAGCAGACGGCGTCGAGGACGGAGGTCTTGCCCGCGCCGGTGGGCCCGTGCAGCAGGAAGATCCCGCCGGCCGACAGCTCGTCGAAGTCGATGGTCTGCGTCGCGCCGAAGGGCCCGAACGCGGTGACGGTGAGCCGGTGCAGCCTCATCGGGCCTCCTCCGGGAGGGTCTCGGCCCCGGCGAGCCGCACAGAGTCCAGGGCGGCCGTGAGCACCGCGCGCTCGGCGTCGTCGGGGCCCCGCCCGCCGCGCACGTGGGCGACGAAGTCCTCGGCGATCTGCCGGTCGTCGCGGCCGCGCAGCCGCTGGGCGTAGGAGGCGAGCGGGTCCTCCGGCGCCCGGTCCGGTTCGAGGACGAGGCTGACGACGTGCGGGAAGCGGGCGGCGAGCCGGGCCATGGGCTCGTCCGGCCGCTGCGGGTCGGTGAGGGTGGCCTCGACCCACGCCTGCTCGTGCCGCTCCAGGCGCGGGTCGGCGAGCAGGTCGTCGAGACGGCCGCGGAGGCGGGCGAGCGGGCGCGGCACCGGGCAGTCGAGCCGCTCCGCGGTCACGGCGCCGTCCCCGTCGAGGTCGACCAGCCACATCGTCTTGCGGTGGTCGGCCTCGGAGAAGGAGTAGGCGAGGGGCGAGCCGGAGTAGCGGACGCGCTCGGTGAGGGCCTGGCAGCCGTGGAGGTGGCCGAGGGCGGTGTAGTCGACGCCGTCGAAGACCTCGGCGGGCACGGAGGCGACGCCGCCGACGGTGATGTCGCGCTCGCTGTCGCTGACGGCCCCGCCCGTGACGAAGGCGTGCGCGAGGACGACGGACCGGGTGCCCGCGGGCCGCGCGGCGAGGTCGGCCCGCACCCGGGCCATGGCGGCCTCCAGCACGGCGGTGTGGCCGGCGCCGCGGGCACCGAGCTCCTCGCGGACGAGGGCGGGCTCCAGGTAGGGGAGCCCGTAGAAGGCGACGTCGCCGTGGGCGTCGGAGAGGACGACGGGGGTCCCGCACGCCGCCGGGTCGGTCCGCAGGTGGATGCCGGCCCGCTCGATGAGTCCCGCGCCGACCCCGAGGCGGCGGGGCGAGTCGTGGTTCCCGGAGATCATGACGGTGGGCACGCCGAGGCCGGCCAGCCGGTGCAGCGCCCGGTCGAACAGCTCGACGGCGGCGAGGGGCGGGACGGCCCGGTCGTAGACGTCCCCGGCGACGAGCACCGCGTCGACGTCGTGCTCCCGCACGGTGCGCACGAGGTGGTCGATGAAGTCCCGCTGGGCGTGCAGCAGGCTCATCCGGTGGAAGGACCGCCCCAGGTGCCAGTCGGAGGTGTGCAGCAGTCTCACGACGGGTCTCCGACCTGCATGTTTTCTGTTCCTCCACGCTCTGCGACCGCACCCGCTGCACCGGCCCCGGGCGGCATGCCGTACCTCACCGCCCCCAGTCTCGCACCCGGGCGGCCGGGGGAAGCGGCCCGCCGAGGAGCCCGCCGGGGGAGCGTGAGGCAGGTCACCCGCGGCACGGCCGCCCGCGCGGAGCCGCGCCCTTAGGGCGTGTCTTACGGATCAGCCCGGATCGGGCCGCGGCGTCCGGTGCGGTAGCTCGCAAGGCGGAGCATCTCCCGCGTACTGGGCGTACTCGGGTGATGCGACAACGCGGCGAGGTGCCGTGCCGGGCGTCGCGGCCCCGGGCTGATCCGTAAGACACGCCCTAATACTGCAACGGTCCTTGCTGTGACGGGTGGGCAGGTCGGTCGTTGGTGTGGTTATGGGTGGGGACCTTGGGAGTGCCAGGTTGTGGGCTGGAGAA
>NZ_JBEYZW010000163.1:0-5713 GCF_040646215.1 Streptomyces sp. NPDC046215
GGCGGACGCCGCCGAGGTGAGGGCCATGGAGACCTCCGTGCCGGCCGCCGCGGGGGCCGCGGCCACTTCATCGGCTGCCGCACGGGTGGCGTCCGCGATGGCCTGCGCCCGTCTGGAAGCGCTCAGCGCGCGCGCATGGTGCACGCTCTCCGGCGCTGACCCGTCGGGCGCCCCCGCCTCGGTGGATCGGGAAGCCGCCGGCGCTTGCTGCCCCACGGTGTCACGACTGCTGCGGGCCATTGAACTCTCTCTTTCCCGGGACGAGGCCGCGGCCTTTCGCCGCTGACCGATGATGCGAAGGCGGAACAAGTACGGGATGAAAGGCTCCCGAAACGCCCGCCCGGCTGTCGTTCCCCGACCGCGAATCACTCATTCCCGCGCGCGCGATCCTCAGGGGCAATGGACGCGAACTTACGGGTGGGCGGGGGTTTCTCCGCCTCGATTCCCTCTGACACGGTGCTCGCACGCCGGAAACCCCATCCGGTTCCATATCGGCGGCACGGTCCCAGCCGATCGACCACTCCACACAAAGGGCACTCATGACTCAACCGCAGGGCAGAACCGCGCTGGTGACCGGGGCGTCGGCTGGGATCGGCAGAGACATCGCCCGACGGCTGGCCGCCGACGGGGTGACGGTGGCCGTGCACTACGGGCGCCGGAAAGAGGCGGCACAGGAGACGGTGGCCGCCATCGAGGAGGCGGGCGGACACGCGTTCACCGTCGGAGCCGACCTCACAGCCGACGGTGCCGTCGATACTCTCTTCGCCGAGCTGGAAGAAGCGCTCGAAGGACGCGGCCTGGACATCCTGGTGAACAACGCAGGAGTATCCCTCGGCCGGGA
Organism: Streptomyces sp. NPDC046215; assembly: GCF_040646215.1. Lineage (NCBI taxonomy): Bacteria > Bacillati > Actinomycetota > Actinomycetes > Kitasatosporales > Streptomycetaceae > Streptomyces > Streptomyces sp. NPDC046215. Next base: position 842 of record NZ_JBEYZW010000163.1, read on the forward strand.
CACCCCGTCCGACATGGCACAAGACGACTACGTGGCCGGTATCTCCCACGTCACCACCGAGGTGTTCGACAGCCTTTTCGCCATCAACGCGCGAGCCCCGTTCTTCGTCATCCAGAGGGCTCTGCCCTTGATGGGGGAAGGAGGACGCATCATCAACATCTCGTCGGCCGTCACCCGGATCGCGTGGCCCCTGCTGGCCTACGCCATGAGTAAAGGCGCTCTCGAAATCATGGGATCCCGGCTGGCGCAGCAGCTCGGTCCTCGGGGCATCACGGTGAACACCGTCGCGCCCGGCATCACCGACACCGAGATGAACAGCTGGGTGCACGAGACACCGGGAGCCGAGGAAGGCATCTCCGCCATGACCGCCCTCGGCCGGCTCGGGCTTCCCGACGACATCTCCGCCGTAGTGGCATTTCTCGCCTCTGAAGAGGCCCGCTGGGTCACCGGGCAGCTCATCGATGCCAGCGGGGGACTGTGCCTGGCCCCCGGCGGGATGTAGTCAGCTCACTACGTAGCCACGCCACTCTCAGGGATCGACCCGGGCCAGCGCTCTGCTCAGGCGTGGCGAGAACCGGGTCACCAGACGAGCGACGCGGGCCTCGGCAGTCACCACCGAAAGAGGCGTGTCGCGGGCCACCGCGCGCAATACCGCTTTCGCCACCTTCTCCGGAGGGTAGACCCGCCCTCCGGCCACATGCCGGAACCGCTCGCGCAAACGGACCTGCTCCTCCTCCGGAACACCGGCGAAATGCATTGCTGACGTGAACGACGTACTGACGAACCCCGGGCACACAGTACTCACACCGATCCCCAACTCACCGAGCTCCGCCCGAAGACACTCACTCAGCATCAGCACGGCGGCTTTGCTCGTCGCATAGACCGGCACCGTACGCGTCGGCTGGAACGCCGCCGCCGACGCGACGGTAACGATGTGACCTCCAGCCCCCCGGCCCGCCATCTGCCGCCCGAACAGCCGGCAACCGTGAATGACCCCCCAGAGATTGACGTCCAGAGTGCGCCGCCAGTCCTCGACCGACGTATCGAGGAACCGCCCCGACATACCGATACCGGCGTTGTTCACCAGAACATCCACCGTCCCATGGGTGGCGAGGACACGTTCGGCGAACCGCTCCATACCCGCGGCGTCGGAAACGTCGACCTCGTCCGCCCATGCGCCTCCGGTCCCCAGTGACCGGGCCGCGTCCGCGCTCAAAGACGCCGCATGCCCGTCACGGTCCGCACAGATCACCCGGGAGCCCGCTGCCGCGAAGGCGTGGGCCGTCGCCCGTCCGATGCCTCGGCCCGCGCCGGTGACCAGGACCAGCCGGCCGCCGAACCGCTTTCTCCATTCCACGCCCACCCGCCTCCCCGGTGCGCACAATTCCGCACCGGAACGCTACCGCGCGGCGTCACTGTGCGGTGGCGAAGAGAGGCGATAAACCCCCTTGTCCTGGCTCAGAATGCCAGGCCAGGACAGCAGGGTGCTTAGGGGTGCTGGTATGTCGGCAGCCTTTGTATGCTCCTCGCTACCTTCCGGATGCCCAAGAGACACACGCCTTACCCAGAATGCCAAGGAGATGCGTCAATGGCCAACGAGGAAAAGCTTCGCGACTACCTCAAGCGGGTAACCGCAGATCTCCTCCAGGTCCGGCGTCGTCTCGAAGAGATGGAATCCGGTGAGCAGGAACCGGTCGCCGTGGTGGGGATGGCATGTCGTTTTCCCGGGGGTGTGGCTTCGCCGGAGGAGTTCTGGGACCTGCTGGCGTCGGGCGGGGACGCGGTGTCAGGCTTTCCGGTGGACCGGGGGTGGGATGCGGAGCGGCTTTCCGTCCGGGAGGGGGAATCGGGCCGGGCGGGTGCCTCGTACGCGCGCGAGGGCGGTTTCCTGCATGACGCGGCGGAGTTCGATGCGGCGTTCTTTGGGATCAGTCCGCGTGAGGCACTGGCCATGGACCCTCAGCAGCGGTTGCTGCTGGAGGCGTCGTGGGAGGCGGTGGAGCGAGCGGGAATCGAGCCGGGATCACTGCGCGGCAGCCGGACCGGCGTATTCGCCGGAACCATGTATCAGGACTACGCCTCCCGTCTCCTGGACGTCCCCGAAGAGTTGGAAGGCTTTATCGGCAATGGGAACGCCGGCAGCGTTCTCTCCGGCCGCATCTCCTACACCTTCGGGCTGGAGGGGCCGGCGGTGACGGTGGATACGGCGTGTTCGTCGTCGTTGGTGGCGTTGCATCTGGCGTGTCAGTCGTTGCGGGCGGGTGAGTGCTCGATGGCTCTGGCGGGCGGGGTGACGGTGATGTCCACGCCCGGCGTCTTCGTCGAATTCTCCCGACAGCAAGGTCTGGCGGCCGATGGGCGGTGCAAGGCTTACGCGGGCGCGGCCGACGGCACGGGGATGGCCGAGGGCGTGGGCGTGCTGTTGGTGGAGCGGTTGTCGGATGCGCGGCGTCTTGGGCATCGGGTGTTGGCGGTGGTGCGGGGCAGTGCGGTGAATCAGGATGGTGCGTCGAATGGTTTGACGGCGCCGAATGGTCCGTCGCAGCAGCGGGTGATCTCTCAGGCGCTGGCGAATGCGGGCTTGTCGGCGGCGGACGTCGACGCGGTGGAGGGGCACGGCACCGGTACGACGCTGGGTGACCCGATCGAGGCCCAGGCGTTGTTGGCGACGTACGGGCAGGGGCGGCCGGAGGGGCGGCCGCTGTGGCTGGGGTCGGCGAAGTCGAACATCGGGCATACCCAGGCGGCGGCGGGTGTGGCGGGCGTGATCAAGATGATCCTTGCTCTGCGCCACGGGATGCTTCCGCGCACTCTGCATGTGGACGAGCCGTCGCCGCATGTCGACTGGGAGTCCGGTGCGGTGCGGCTGCTGACGGAGGCGGTGCCGTGGGTGGGGGAGGCTGCACGACCGCGCAGGGCAGGGGTGTCCTCGTTCGGGGTCAGCGGTACCAACGCGCATGTGATTGTGGAGCAGGCTCCGGTCGCTGATGTGGTGCCGTCGGGTGTTGAGGTGCTGCCGGTGGTGGGGGTGGTGCCGTGGGTGGTGTCGGCGCGTTCGGAGGGGGCTCTGCGGGGGCAGGCGCGCCGGCTGCGACGATTCGCGGCGGGGGAGGAGCGCCTCGATTGTGCGGGGGTGGCGCGGGCCCTGGTGTCCGAGCGGTCGGTCTTCGAGCACCGGGCTGTCGTCCTGGGGGTGGACCGTGAGGACTTCCTGCGCGGACTCGACGCGCTGGCTTCCGGCACCCCCACCCCCGGACTCGTCGACGGATCGGTGGACAACACGGCCGCTGAGAACCCCCTGGCTGTGCTCTTCACCGGCCAAGGATCGCAGCGGGCAGGCATGGGCCGGCAGCTATATGCGGCTTCCCCCGTATTCGCGGCGGCTTTCGACGACGTCTGCGGGGAATACTTGGCGGAGACCGGACAGGACCTGAAAGCCCAAATGTTCTCCGTCGACGGGGCCACGGACGAGTTTCTCCAGCGGACGGAATTCGCCCAGCCGGCACTGTTCGCGTTGGAGGTCGCGCTCTATCGGCTGGTCGAGAACTGCGGGGTCACCCCCGCTTTCCTGCTGGGCCACTCGGTCGGAGAACTGGTGGCGGCGCATGTCTCAGGCGCCATGCCCCTGCCCGACGCGGTGCGCCTGGTCTCCGCCCGCGGCCGGCTGATGCAGGCCCTTCCCCCGCACGGCGCCATGGTCGCGCTGGAAGCCTCCGAACAAGAAGCCCGGCAGCTCCTGAACTCCGCGGCGGACGGGCGCGTAGGTCTGGCGGCAGTGAACAGCCCCACGTCAGTGGTGTTGTCCGGGGACGAGGAAACGGTTCTCGCGTTGGCGCGTGACTGGCAGTCCCAGGGGCGCAGGATTCGGCGGCTGCGGGTGAGTCACGCGTTCCACTCCCCGTTGATGGACGACATGCTGGACGAATTCCGCCAGGTCGCGGAAACCGTCCGGTTCTCCGCTCCGATGATCCCCGTCGTGTCGAACGTGACCGGAGAGCCGGTCCCCGAGGAGGAATACACCACACCGGAGTACTGGGTGCGGCACGCGCGCGAGGCAGTGCGCTTCGGCGACGGAATGGCCTGGCTGTACGCGCAGGGAGTACGCACCTTCCTGGAGCTCGGACCGGACGGAACGCTGTCCGGTATCGGCCCGGAAGCCCTCGCTGCTTGTGCGCCGGAAACGGCCGGGGAAGGGGCGGGCGCGGAAGCGTTGCTGACCCCTGCCCTGCGCGCTGACCGGGAAGAGACGCACGCTTTCGTCTCTGCGATGGCGGAGCTGTTCGCATCGGGTACGGCGGTCGACTGGTCCGGGGTCGTTGGGCCCGGAGACGGCACGAGCGGGCTGGTGGACCTGCCGACGTATGCGTTCGAGCGGGAGCGGTTCTGGCTCGAAGCCGGTGCTGGAACTGAGGGTGCGGCGTCGGGCGCCGGTGTGAGCGCGTGGGAGAGCGTGCTGTGGGAGGCGGTTGGCCGGGGGGATGCGGTGGGTGTGGGGGAGTTGTTGGGGGTGGGGGTTGGGGCGTCGTTGGAGTCGGTGGTGCCGGCTTTGGGGGTGTGGTGGCGGCGGTGTCGTGAGCGTGGGGTGGTGGATGGGTGGCGTTATGGGGAGGTGTGGAAGCCGGTTGGTGGCGGGAGTGGCGGGAGTGGCGGGGTGCTGTCGGGGTGCTGGCTGGTGGTGGCCCCTGGCGTGAGGTCGGGTGTGGTTCCTGGTCTGGGTGGTGCCGGGGGTGCGGTGGCGCGGGGGCTGGAGGCGGCTGGGGCGAGTGTGGTGTGCATGCAGGTGGAGGTGGGTGAGGGGTGTGTGGATCGGGAGGTGTTGGCGGGGCTGTTGGGTGAGGCGGTGGGTGCTGGTGGTGACGATGGTGTGAGTGG
>NZ_JBEYZW010000164.1:0-5620 GCF_040646215.1 Streptomyces sp. NPDC046215
TGGTCGCGGCGGCCCCCCCCGGCGGCGCGGCCCCACCACGGGCCGTGCTCAGGAGGGGAGGCGGTCGAGGGCGGGCGGGCGGAGGCCGTGCGGCCGTACGAGGGTGCCGGGGCCGCCGGGGGCGAGGTGGTGCCCGCCGGCCGTGGCGCGGACGAAGGCCCCGTAGCCGCCGACGAACGGCAGGTGTGCCGTGGTGCGGCTGAGGTCGAGGGTGAGCCGTGGGGTGGTCGGGGCGGGCTCGATGAGGCCCGCGTCGGTGCCGGCGACGATCAGGGCGAGGCGGTGTCCCGCCGGGACCACGTGGTCGGTCGCGGCGAGGTCGAGGGTGATCGTGTAGGGCTTGCCGGGGGTCAGGGGGCGGCCCTTGGCGGGGTCCGCGTAGTGGCCGAGGTCGGCCCAGCCGCGGCTGACGACGGTGTGGCCCACCCGGGCGGTCTCGGCGGCGGTCTGCCGGTAGCAGGCGCTGTCGCCCGGCGTGCCGCTCCCCCAGCAGCTGCGGTCGGTGAGCGTGCGGATGCCTTCGCCGCGCGCGCCGTAGTCGCGGATGGTGTCCGGGCCGAGGTCGACGAGGACGGCCGTGAGGTGGGCCGAGGTGGTGGAGGGGGTGACCGTCACCCCCACCGTGGAGGAGCCGGACAGCCGCAGGTCACGGCTGAGCACCGGGGTGGTGAAGCCGGCTTTGGCGGGCGTGGCCTCGTCGATGCGCGAGGCCCAGTCCGCTTCGCTGAGCCCGGGGTCGTCGGTGAACACCTCGGTGGCGCCGGGCGGTGCGGGGGTCAGGCCGAGGGTGCCGACGCCCGCCACGGGGCCCGCGTTCGGGTGCAGGGCGGTGCCACGGGTGGCGCGCGGGGGCCAGGAGCGGTCGGTGGACCACCGGTCGGGGGCGCGCTCGACGTCGGCCGTGGGTTCGCGGTCGATGCCGTTGTCGTAGCCGAGGAGGTAGTGGTCGAACCAGCGGTGCAGCGTGGGCACCCAGGTCTCGCGGCGGAAATCGAAGGGGTCGACGTGCCCGGTCTGGGAGAGCCAGATCTTGCGCTCGACGCCCTGGTCGGCGAGGGCGTCCCACCACTGTCCGAAGTGCTTGGTCCGGACGTTGAGGTCCTGCATGCCGTGGACGACGAAGACGCTGGCGCGCACCTTGCCGGCGTCCGGCAGGTAGTCGCGCTCGCTCCACAGGGGCGTCCAGTCGCCGTTGCGGGGCGCGCCCTGGACGAGCTTGCGCTGCACGGCCTGGCAGCGGGCGCGCGCCTCGGAGCTCATGACCCGGTCGGCGAGGCCGGCGGGGCCGTCGTCGAACAGGGCGGCGCCCTTGGCGAAGTAGTAGTCGTACCAGGAGCTGATGGCCCCGATGGGGACGATCGTCTTCAGCCCCTCGACCCCGGTGGCGGCGACGCCGTTGGCGACGGTGCCGTCGTAGCTCTTGCCGATCATGCCCACGGCTCCCGTGGTCCAGCCCGCCGTGGTGGCCTGGCCACCGGTGCGGGTGGTGTAGCCGCGGGCGCGGCCGTTGAGCCAGTCGACGACGGATCTGGCGGACTGGATGTCGGAGTGGCCGCCGATGTCGACGCACCCATCGGAACGGTTCGTTCCGGCGAGGTCGACGAGGACGACGGCGTAGCCGCGCGGCACGAAGTAGTTGTCGTAGTACAGCGGGAACTGGACGGGCTTGCCCTGCGCGTCGTAGGTCTTCTTCTGGCTCTCGTTGCCCCGCCCGCAGCAGGAGTAGTACGGGCTGGCGTCCATGATGACCGGCACGCGCCGGCCCTGTTCGGCGGCTTCGCGGGGGCGGATGATGTCGACGGCGACCCGGTCGGAGCGGCCGTCGCCGTCGCCGTCCGTCGCGATGTCCACCCAGACCGATTCGCGCACGGCGCGGTCGTAGGAGTAGACGGGTCTGCTCTCGCCGCTTCGCCCCGGGGCGGCCTGTGCCGCGCTCACCGGGGCGAGGAGTACGGCGGTCAGGGCGGCGACCGCCGCCAGTACGAGTGTGGTCCAGGGTATGCGGGTGTCCCGCGGGCGTCTGCGCACGGCCGGACCGTAGCGCGGGTCAACTCCCGGGCAGAAGGGGGTGCGTGCGGACGGGAGGGGTTGCCGGGGACCCCGTCGTGACACGAACATGTCGTTCGTATGACGGGATGCCCCATGGACATACCCGTACCGCGGATGAGTACATAGGCTTCCGAGTGATCCATTCGCCTCTTACGAGTTGGAGTGCCTCGTGCGTCACAGACTCATCGTTCCGAGCGCGGCCGCCGCGTGCCTCCTGCTGGCGATCCCGGCCTCGGCGGCCGATGCCACACCGGGCGCGCCGGGCGCGGGTGACAGCTACTACCCCAACTCCGGCAACGGCGGCTACGACGTCTCCCACTACGACCTGCGGCTGAACTACCAGCCGAAGACGGACAAGCTGGACGGCACCGCGACCCTGATCGCCACCACCACGCAGGCGCTGTCGCGCTTCAACCTCGACTTCGCGCTCGACGTGAAGGAGGTGCTGGTCAACGGCAAGAAGGCGGCGCACACCACGTCCGGCTCCCACGAGCTGGAGATCACTCCGCCCGCCACGCTGGAGAAGGGCAAGCAGATCAGCGTGGTCGTCCGCTACAGCGGTACCCCCTCGCAGGTGAAGATCGACGGCTACACCGCCTGGAACCGCACCCCGGACGGCGCGGTCGTGGCGCAGGAGCCCGACTCGGCCCCGTGGTGGTTCCCGAGCAACGACCACCCGACCGACAAGGCCACGTACGACGTGTCGGTCAACGTGCCGGACGACGTCCAGGCGATCAGCAACGGCGTCCTCGCCTCCAAGTCCTCCAAGCTCGGCTGGACGCGCTGGAACTGGCGCTCCACCAAGCCGCAGGCCAGCTACCTGACCACCCTGGCGGTCGGCAAGTTCGACATCACCACGGACACGACCGCGAGCGGGCTGCCGGTCCTCAACGCCTACAGCAAGGACCTCGGCGACAACGGGCCCTCCGCCAGGGCGAGCATCGAGCGCTCGGCCGAGGTGATCGACTGGGGCAGCACCGTCTTCGGCCCGTACCCCTTCAACGCGGTCGGCGGCTACGTGCCGAACGTCAAGACGGGCTACGCGCTGGAGACCCAGACCCGGCCGTTCTACAGCCCGTCCGGGTTCGCGAACGGCGCGAACGTCCCGCTGGTCGTGCACGAGCTCGCGCACCAGTGGTTCGGTGACAGCGTCTCGGTGAAGAACTGGCGTGACATCTGGGTCAACGAGGGCTTCGCCACCTACGCGCAGTGGCTGTGGTCGGAGAAGGAGGGCGAGGGCACCGCGCAGGAACTCGCCGACTACGTCTACAACTCCGTCCCCGCCGACAACCCCTTCTGGAGCGTCAAGCCGGGCGACCCGGGCGCGGACAAGCAGTTCGACCGGGCGGTCTACAACCGCGGGGCCATGACGCTGCAGGTGCTGCGCAACGCCGTCGGCGACAAGACGTTCTTCGAGATCCTCAAGCAGTGGCCGACCGAGAAGAAGTTCGGCAACGCCTCGGTGCAGGACTTCGTGGCCTTCTCGGAGAAGGTTTCCGGCAAGAAGCTCGGCAGCCTCTTCGACACCTGGCTGTTCACGGCGTCGAAGCCCACCACGCCGCCGTCCCCGGGCGTCAAGGCCGGCAAGCCGGCGAAGAAGTCGTTCACGGCTCCGGCGCAGCCGAAGTCTTGGAAGAAGATCCAGGAGGCGCAGGCGGCGCACCGGCACTGATTTTTCCGTCGTTGCCGCGAGCGCCCTGCGGGCGCGTCCTCGATCGCCGGACGGGCTTTCAGCCCGTCCGGCGATCGAGGACAAGGCATGGCATCCCGTCCGGGCGTCAGCCCTCCGCCGGCTTCAGGACGACGAAGTCCGCGCCGGTCGGGTCGACGCAGACGGCGAGCCTGCCGACGCCTTCCGCGTCCTCCGGGCCCATCTGGAGCCTGCCGCCGTTCTTGGTGACGCGCTCGACCGTCGCGTCACAGTCGGCGGTGGCGAACACGGGGTGCCAATAGGGGCGGCCGTCGGTCAGCGTGAGGTGTTCGGCCGGGAGCTGCATGATGCCGCCCTGCATCCGCTCCTCGCCGAGGCCCGCGGGGGTGACGAGCGCGTAGGTGCCGCCTCCGCCGGGCAGTTCCATGTCCTGGGTCGTCCAGCCGAACAGCGCGCCGTAGAACTCCTTCGCGGCGGCCGCGTCCGTGGTGTAGAGCTCGGTCCAGCACAGGGAGCCCGGCCCGTCCACCGTCGCCATGCCCTTCATCTTTCCCGGCTGCCAGACGGCGAACTGCCCTCCCGAAGGGTCGGTGAACTGGGCCATCCGGCCCTCTCCGTCGGCGTCGCCCGGCGCCACCCGGACGGTCCCGCCGGCCCGCCGCACCGTCTCGGCCGCGGCGTCGGCGTCAGCGGTGCAGAAGTAGATCATCCAGGCCGGGCGGGCGCCCTTCTCGGTGAGCGGGCCGATGCCGGCGACCTCCTTGCCGTCCAGCAGGAAGGCGCCGTACTGGTCCGCCTCCTCACTCTCGTCGTAGGGCCGGAAGCCCCAGTCGAACACCGCGCGGTAGAAAGCGACGGCGGCCGGCACGTCGGGGGCACCGATGTCCACCCAGCACGGGGAACCGGGAACGTAATCAGTGGTGATCATGACGTCCTCCCTTCGCGGACCCGCTGCGGGACCACGGGTCCTCTGCGAAGCCAGCGTGACACCCACCACTGACAATCGCGTCCCGGACGGCCACGGGGGCGACGCTCCGGCACGCCAGGAGGTTTCACAGCGATGGTGATACAGCAATACTGTTGAACCCGACAGCCGCCGAGAGAGAGCGAGGCGCCGCCGATGGCCACGGAGACCGGGGAACCGACGCTCACCGTCGACGAGTTGGCCGCCCGCGCCGGCGTCACCGTGCGGACCGTGCGGTTCTACAGCACGCGCGGGCTGCTGCCCCCGCCCGAGATCGGCCCGCGCCGGGTGGGCCACTACGGGCCCGCGCACCTCTCCCGGCTGGCCCTGATCGAGGAGCTCCAGCACCAGGGCCTGACCCTCGCCGCCATCGAGCGCTACCTGGACCGGCTGCCCGCCGGGCTCAGCCCCCACGACCTGGCCATCCACCGCGCCCTGGTGGCCTCCTGGATGCCGGACAAGCCGGAGGAGACGACGCGGGAGCAATTGGAGCGGCGGGCCGGGCGGGCGCTGGCGGAGGAGGACATCGACCGGCTCGCCGCGATGGACGTCCTGGAGCGCGATCCGGGCGACGCCGACACCTTCCGGGTGGACCCGGGCCTGCTCTACCTGGGGGTGCGGCTGCTGGACGTGCCGATCCCTCCGGAGACGATCCTCGCGGCGCGGACGGTCCTGCTGGAGCACGCCCGTTCGACGGCCCGGGAGCTGACGCGGCTCTTCCACGAGGAGGTGGACACCCCGGACGTGGCGGCGATGAAGTCCCTGTCGGCCGATATGCAGCCCCTGGTGGTGCAGGCCCTGGTGACGGCGTTCCAGCGCTCGCTCAAGCACGAGCTGCGGGCGCTGTATACGAGGTAGCCGTCCGGCCTGTCCGTGCCGCCTGCGGCGGCGAGCGCCCTGCGGGCGCGTCCTCAAGCTCCCCCAGCTACCGCTGGGGGAGCCCCCAGGAGGTGCCC
>NZ_JBEYZW010000165.1:0-5243 GCF_040646215.1 Streptomyces sp. NPDC046215
TAAGGCTGTTCATGCGCCGCATTGTCGCCGCCATCATCGGAGCCGTCATGCTCACGGGCCTTACGGCCACATCGGCCAGCGCTGTCACGGACCCCCGCACTGTGACGTTCGCCGCCCTACAGAAGGGCTGGGCAGCATGGTTACCCGCAAGTAGCATGAGGGGCATGAGTCCGCGCCGCGGCGGAGCCCTACCGGCATGCCCGCGCGGCAGCGATCCGCACCTGGAGGAGAGCCAACGTGCCTCGTACCGCTAGGGACGTCGTATTTGTCGACGGCGTCCGCACCCCGTTCGGCAAGGCGGGCCCGAAGGGCATCTACCACGAGACCCGCGCCGACGATCTCGTCATCAAGTGCATCCGCGAGCTGCTGCGCCGCAACCCGAACCTGGACCCCGCCAAGATCGACGAGGTCGCCATCGCCGCGACCACGCAGATCGGTGACCAGGGTCTGACCCTCGGCCGCACGGCCGGCATGCTCGCGGGCCTGCCGCAGAGCGTGCCCGGCATGTCCATCGACCGCATGTGCGCCGGCGCGATGACCGCCGTGACGACCGTGGCCGGTGGTGTCTCCTTCGGCGCGTACGACATCGCCCTCGCGGGCGGCGTCGAGCACATGGGCCGGCACCCGATGGGCGAGGGCGTCGACCCCAACCCGCGGTTCGTGTCGGAGAAGCTGGTCGACGACTCCGCGCTCGTCATGGGCATGACGGCGGAGAACCTGCACGACCGCTTCCCGCAGCTCACCAAGGAGCGCTCGGACGCGTACGCGGTCCGCAGCCAGGAGAAGGCCGCCAAGGCGTACGCCGACGGCAAGATCCAGGCCGACCTGGTGCCGATCTCCATCCGCCGCACGACGCCCGAGGGCGGCGAGCTCGGCTGGGGCCTGGCCACGGTCGACGAGCCGATGCGCCCGGGCACCACCATGGAGGGTCTGGCCAACCTCAAGACCCCCTTCCGCCCGCACGGCCGGGTCACCCCCGGCAACGCCTCCGGCCTCAACGACGGCGCGACCGCCTCGCTGATCGCCGCCGAGGACGTGGCGCGCGAGCTGGGCCTGCCGGTCCGGATGCGCCTGGTCTCCTACGCCTTCGTGGGCGTCGAGCCCGAGGTGATGGGCTACGGCCCGATCCCGGCGACGGAGAAGGCGCTCGCCAAGGCGGGCCTGTCCATCGAGGACATCGGCCTGTTCGAGCTGAACGAGGCGTACGCGGTGCAGGTGCTCGCGCTCCTGGACCACTACGGCATCGCGGACGACGACCCGCGCGTCAACCAGTACGGCGGCGCGATCGCGTTCGGCCACCCGCTGGCCTCGTCGGGCGTGCGCCTGATGACGCAGCTGGCCCGGCAGTTCGAGGAGCAGCCGCACGTCCGCTACGGCCTCACCTCGATGTGTGTCGGCCTCGGCATGGGCGGAACGGTCATCTGGGAGAACCCGCACTTCGACGGAGGCAGCAAGTGAGCACGACGGCTGAGCTTTTGAAGGGTGCGGCCGAGCTGTTCCCGGACGAGGTCGTGACGCAGGCGCACGTGCGCCACTTCGACCTGCCGGGCGCGGGCGCGTTCGCGCTCATCACGCTGGACAACGGCCTGGACCACACCAAGCCGACCACCTTCGGCCCGCGTTCGCTGGCCAACCTCGACGCCGCGCTCGACCAGGTCGAGGCGGAGGCCGCGGCCGGGAAGATCGTCGGCGTCGGTGTCACCGGCAAGCCGTTCATCTTCGCCGTCGGCGCGGACCTCAAGGGCGTGGAGCTCCTCAAGCGCCACGAGGACGCGCTCGCCATCGGCAAGGGCGGCCACGACGTCTTTAAGCGGCTGTCGTCGCTGGCGGTGCCGACGTTCGCGTACTACAACGGCGCGGCCATGGGCGGCGGTGTCGAGGTCGGTCTGCACTGCACCTACCGCACCGTCTCCAAGGCGATCCCGGCCTTCTCGCTGCCCGAGGTCTTCCTCGGCCTCGTCCCCGGCTGGGGCGGCTGCGTGCTGCTGCCGAACCTCATCGGCGCGGACCGCGCGATCTCGGTGATCATCGAGAACTCGCTCAGCCAGAACAAGCAGCTGCGCGGCAAGCAGGTCCTGGAGCTCGGCATCGCCGACGCGATGTTCGAGGGCGCGGACTTCCTGGAGCAGTCGCTGCTGTGGACCGCTTCGGTCCTCAAGGGCGAGACCGAGGTCGTCCGCCCGGAGATCGACCGCGGCGAGGGCTGGGACCAGGCCGTCGCCCGCGGCAAGTTCATCGCCGACTCCAAGGTGCACGGCGCGGCCCCGGCCGCCTACCGCGCCCTGGACATCATCGCCGCGGCGAAGAACGGCGACCTGCGCGCCGGCTTCGCGGCCGAGGACCAGGCTCTCGCGGACCTGATCATGGGCGGCGAGCTGCGCAGCGGCATCTACGCGTTCAACCTGGTGCAGAAGCGCGGCAAGCGCCCGGCCGGTGCCCCGGACCGCTCGCTGGCCCGCCCGGTCACCAAGGTGGGCGTCGTCGGCGCCGGTCTGATGGCCTCGCAGCTCGCGCTGCTGTTCCTGCGCCGCCTGGAGGTGCCGGTCGTCCTGACCGACATCGACCAGGAGCGGATCGACAAGGGTGTGGGCTACGTCCACGCCGAGATCGACAAGCTCCTCGCCAAGGGCCGCATCGGCCAGGACAAGGCCAACCGCCTCAAGGCGTCGGTGACGGGCTCCCTGGACAAGGCCGCCGCCTTCGGCGACGCGGACTTCGTCATCGAGGCCGTCTTCGAGGAGATGGGCGTCAAGCAGCAGGTGTTCGCCGAGCTGGAGGCGGTCGTCCCGGCCCACACGATCCTGGCGACGAACACCTCCTCGCTGTCGGTCTCCGAGATGGCGTCGAAGCTCCAGCACCCCGAGCGGGTCGTGGGCTTCCACTTCTTCAACCCCGTCGCGATCCTCCCGCTCCTGGAGATCGTGCGCGGCGAGCAGACCGACGACGCGGCGCTGGCCACCGCCTTCGGTGTGGCGAAGAAGCTGAAGAAGACCGCGGTGCTGGTGAAGGACGCCCCGGCGTTCGTCGTCAACCGCATCCTCACCCGCTTCATGGGCGAGATCCAGAACGTCATCGACGAGGGCACCCCGGTCGCGACGGCCGAGAAGGCCGTCGAGCCGCTCGGCCTGCCGATGTCCCCGCTGGTGCTCCTGGAGCTCGTCGGCCCGGCCATCGGTCTGCACGTCTCCGAGACCCTCCACCGCGCGTTCCCGGACCGCTTCACGGTCTCGCCGAACCTGGCCGCGGTGGTCAAGGCCGGCAAGCGCGGCTTCTACGTCTACGACTCCGGCAAGCCGGAGCTGGACCCCGAGGTCGCCGCGCTCCTGAAGCAGGGCGACGTCGTCCTGACCGAGGAGCAGGTGCGCGACCGGGTCCTGGACGCCGTCGCGCAGGAGATCGGCCTGATGCTGGACGAGGGCGTCGTCGCCGAGGCGCAGGACATCGACCTGTGCTTGATCACCGGCGCGGGCTGGCCCTTCCACCTGGGCGGCATCACGCCGTACCTGGACCGTGCGGGCGTCTCCGAGCGGGCCGCCGGCCGGCGGTTCCTGGCCGAGGGCGTGGCGAGCGTCCCCGCGTAACACCCCGTGTGTCACGGCCGCCGGGCGGGCTCGAAGGAGCCCGCCCGGCGGCCGCGCGCGTTCCCCCGCCGGCTCACCCGCCGGCCGCGCGCACGGCCGCGGCGGCCTTCCGCGCGGCGACGAGGACCGGGTCCCACACCGGGGAGAACGGCGGCGCGTAGCCCAGGTCCAGGGCCGTCATCTGCTCGACCGTCATGCGCGCGGTCAGGGCCACCGCGGCCACGTCCACCCGCTTGCCCGCGCCCTCGCGGCCGACGATCTGGACGCCCAGCAGCCGCCCCGTGCCGCGTTCGGCGAGCATCTTCACCGTCATCGGGCGGGCCCCCGGGTAGTACCCGGCCCGGCTCGTCGACTCGGCGGTCACCGCCACGAAACGCAGCCCCGCCGCGGCCGCCTGGGCCTCCAGCAGACCGGTGCGGGCGATCTCCAGGTCGCACACCTTGCTGACGGCCGTGCCGACCACGCCCGGGAACGTGGCGTAGCCGCCGCCGATGTTCGCGCCGATCACCTGGCCGTGCTTGTTAGCGTGCGTGCCCAGCGCGATGTGCCGGGACCGGCCCGCCACCAGGTCCCACACCTCCACGCAGTCGCCGCCCGCCCAGATGTTCTCGTGCCCGCGCACCCGCATCGCGAGGTCCGTCAGCAGCCCGCCGGACTCGCCGAGCGGCAGCCCGGCCGCCTCGGCCAGGGACGTCTCCGGGCGTACGCCGAGCCCCAGGACCACCACGTCCGCCGGGTACTCCTTCCCCTCGGTGACGACCGCGGTCACGGCGCCGTCCGGGCCGGTGCGCAGGGCGGTGACCTCGGTGCGCGTCACCACCTCGATGCCCATGCCGCACATCGCGTCGCGCACCAGGGCGCCCATGTCGGCGTCCAGGGTGGACATCGGCTCCTCGGCGCGCTCGATCACCGTGACCTCGTGGCCCCGGCGCGTCAGCGCCTCGGCCATCTCCACGCCGATGTACCCGGCACCGATGACCACCGCCCGGCGCCCCGAGGAGCCGGCCGGGCCGTCCAGGAGGGCCTGCCCGTCGTCCAGGGTCTGCACCCCGTGCACGCCGCGGGCGTCGATGCCCTCCAGCGGCGGCCGGACGGGGCGGGCGCCGGTGGCCAGGACCAGATGGTCGTAGCCGTGCCAGGCTTCCGTACCCGACTCCAGGTCACGGGAGCGCACCCGCTGCCCGGCCACGTCCAGCTCGGTCACCTCGGTCCGCATCCGCAGGTCGATGCCGCGCTCGCGGTGCTCCTGCGGGCTCCGGGCGATCAGCGCGTCGGGCCCCTCGACGTCGCCCCCGAGCCAGTAGGGGATGCCGCAGGCGGAGTAGGAGCTGAAGTGGCCGCGCTCGAAAGCGGTGATCTCCAGTTCGCCGGGCTTCCTGAGCCTGCGGGCCCGGGACGCCGCGGACATGCCGGCCGCGTCGCCTCCGACGACCACCATTCGCTGTGCCGCCGCCATATGCGTCCCGCCCCTTCCATGTGGTCGAGCCGCCCAGGGTAGGGCTTGTCCGGCGGGTTGTGGGGGCGCACCACCGCTGCGCGGCGGTGTCCTCAAACGCCGGACGGGCTGCTGTGCTGTGTCCTCAAGCGCCGGACGGCGGCTTCTTCAGCGCCTCGGCCGGCATTTCGTGGATCTTGTACTCAATTGGTTCGTCCGCGCGACCT
>NZ_JBEYZW010000166.1:0-5069 GCF_040646215.1 Streptomyces sp. NPDC046215
GTTCCCTGCAAGGGGGACAGCAGTGTCTGATGCGGGCTTGGTTTGCCTTCCGGCGCACCAGCAAGCTGGTGCGGGGCCTTCCCCATGAACGAAGCCGACGAGTACCACCGGACCCGACGGCTACGGCCGGACCCGACGACTACTGGATCTCACCGAGCACCCGCATGACCGAGGCCGTATCCGCCGCCGCCAGCAGGCGCTCCCGGAAGCCCGGGTCCATCAGCTTCCGCGAGAGCACCGCCAGGATCCGCAGGTGCTCGTCCCCCGCCGCCGCCTCCGGCACCGCGATCATGAAGATCAGACGGGCCCTCGTCCCGTCCAGCGCCCCCCACTCGATGCCCTCGGCCGACCGGGCGAAGCCGACGACCGGACCCGTGACCGCGTCCGTCTTGGCGTGCGGGATCGCGATCTCCTCGCCGAGCCCGGTCGTCCCCAGCGTCTCCCGGGCGAGCACGGCGCGGACCAGCCCGCCGGCGTCCGCCACCTTGCCGGAGGCGCCCAGCAGCCCGGCCATCTCGCGGATCGCCGCGTCCTTCGCCCCCGCGGTGAGCCAGGGCCGCACGGTCTCCTCGGTGAGATAGCCGGAGAGCACGGACGTGGTGCCCACCGGTGCCGCCGGACGCACGGCGGGCACCGCGCCCGCCACGAGACCCGGCAGCGCCGCGGGCGTCCGGCCGCCCACGGCCATCAGCGTGACGGTCGTCAGCGCCGTGACCACCGTGCCGATCGCGATGGCGACGAAGAACATCGGCACCCCGGCGACCGCGCCCAGCACCGCCACGATCGGGCCGCCGTGCGGCACGTTGTCCTTGACCGCCGCCAGACCCGCGACGGCACCGGCCACGGCTCCGCCCAGCATGTTCGCGGGGATGACCCGCGCCGGCCGGGCGGCGGCGAACGGGATCGCACCCTCCGTGATGCCGAAGAACCCCATGAACAGCGCGGCCAGACCGGTCTCCCGCTCCTGGCCGGTGAACATCCCGCGCCGCAGCAGCGTCGCGAGCCCCTGGCCGAGCGGCGGCACCGCGATGGCCGCCGCGCACATGCCCATGACCTCCGGGTTCTTCGATACCAGACCCGCGCCGAAGAGGAACGCCGTCTTGTTGACCGGTCCGCCCATATCGAAAGCGATCATGAGGCCGAGAAGCGCGCCCAGCAGCGCCGCGCTCGTCCCCGTCAGCCCTCCGAGCCAGCTCGTCAGATGCTCGAAGACCCAGGCGATCGGCCGCCCGACGACATGGATGAAGAACAGCCCCAGCGCGGTCGTCGCCACGATCGGGATCACGATGATCGGCATGATCGGCCGGATGAACTTCGGAACCTCGATCTTCCTGATCCACAGGACCAGGTATCCGGCCAGGAAGCCCGTGACGATCGCCCCGATGAAGCCCGCCCCCGCGTCGCTGTCGTACAGCTCCCCGTGGCCGGCGATCCAGCCGCCGACCATGCCGGGCACCAGCGCGGGCCGGTCACCGATGGCATACGCGATGTAGCCCGAGAGGATCGGGATCATCAAGGTGAAACCGATGACGCCGATGTCGTTGACGGACTTCCAGAAGGGGCTGTCGATGACCAGCCCCTCAGGTGTCGTGTGCCCGCCCAGCGCAAGGGACACCGCGATCAGCAGACCGCCGACGACCACGAACGGGATCATGTACGAGACGCCGTTCATCAGCGCCTTGTACACGGCGCCGCGCTCCTTGCCGCCCCCCGCTCCGGCCGGGCCCGCGCCCGCGCCGCCCCCGTCACCCCCGCCCGCCCCCCGGTACACCGGCGCGCTCCGCACGTCCCGGATCAGCCGCTCCGGGCGGTGGATGCCCTCGGCGACCCCGACGGACAGCACCCGCTTGCCCGCGAAACGGCTCAGATCGACGTCCTTGTCGGCGGCGACGATGATGCCGTCGGCCTCTCTGACATCGTTGTCAGAAAGGACGTTCTCCGCCCCGATCGACCCCTGCGTCTCCACCTTGATCTCATGACCGAGTGCCTGCGCGGCCTGGGCGAGCTTCTCCGCCGCCATATAGGTGTGGGCGATGCCCGTCGGACAGGCGGTCACTGCGAGCAGCCTGAGCCCCGGCCCCCTGGCCCCCGTGCCCTCGGGGGGATCGGCTGGACTGATCACCTGGATCTCCTCACCACTCATCTCATCGCGCGGGAGCGTGCGGTGTCCTCCGCGCTGATCGCATCCTGCAACACGTGACCTGCCGAGCAAAGCGCCCCGTTCCCGGCGTGCGCGGGCGGCACTTTTCCGGAACCTCTCCCTCCGCCGGAACGGGGCCGGGCGGGGCTGGGGTTCACCGGGCCCACCGGTGTAGATTCGTGACCAGAGCCAGACGTCGCTGCTGATGGCGGTCGGGCGGTCCGCACGACGGACCGGCCGAGGGAGAGAGGGCCTCCGACGGACTGCGCTGTGGCCAGGGGACAGGTGCGCCGTACCGGAGCAACTGTGGTGCCATTTTTTGGGCGCCTCTCTGTCTGAGCAGCCTGACCGCGTGCACAGCCGAACCCACCCTCGCTCGCCCCTTCAGGAGGAGCAGCCCGTATGACCACCACCTCCAACGGCCAGGACTTCAAGGTCGCCGACCTGTCGCTGGCCGCTTTCGGTCGCAAGGAGATCACCCTCGCCGAGCACGAGATGCCCGGTCTGATGGCGATCCGCAAGGAGTACGCGGAGGCGCAGCCGCTGGCCGGCGCCCGTGTCACCGGCTCGCTGCACATGACGGTGCAGACGGCCGTGCTCATCGAGACGCTGGTCGCGCTGGGCGCCGAGGTGCGCTGGGCGTCCTGCAACATCTTCTCCACCCAGGACCACGCGGCCGCGGCCATCGCCGTCGGCCCGAACGGCACCCCGGAGAACCCGCAGGGTGTGCCCGTCTTCGCCTGGAAGGGCGAGACCCTGGAGGAGTACTGGTGGTGCACGGAGCAGGCGCTGACCTGGCCGAACACCGCCACCGGCGGCCCGAACATGATTCTGGACGACGGCGGTGACGCCACGCTCCTGGTGCACAAGGGCGTCGAGTTCGAGAAGGCCGGTGCCGCTCCGGACCCGTCCACGGCGGACAGCGAGGAGTACGCGCAGATCCTCACCGTCCTGAACCGCACGCTGGGCGAGAACCCCCAGAAGTGGACCCAGCTGGCGTCGGAGATCCGCGGCGTCACCGAGGAGACCACTACGGGTGTCCACCGCCTGTACGAGATGCAGCGCGACGGCAACCTGCTCTTCCCGGCGATCAACGTGAACGACGCCGTGACGAAGTCGAAGTTCGACAACAAGTACGGCTGCCGCCACTCGCTGATCGACGGCATCAACCGCGCCACCGATGTCCTCATCGGCGGCAAGGTCGCGGTCGTCTGCGGCTACGGCGACGTGGGCAAGGGCTGCGCGGAGTCCCTGCGCGGCCAGGGCGCCCGGGTGATCATCACCGAGATCGACCCGATCAACGCCCTGCAGGCGGCGATGGACGGTTTCCAGGTCACCACCCTGGACGAGGTCGTCGGGATCGCCGACATCTTCGTCACCACGACGGGCAACAAGGACATCATCATGGCCGCCGACATGGCCAAGATGAAGCACCAGGCCATCGTGGGCAACATCGGCCACTTCGACAACGAGATCGACATGGCCGGCCTGGCCAGGATCCCGGGCATCGTCAAGGACGAGGTCAAGCCGCAGGTCCACACGTGGACGTTCCCCGACGGCAAGGTCCTCATCGTGCTGTCCGAGGGCCGCCTGCTGAACCTGGGCAACGCCACCGGCCACCCGTCCTTCGTGATGTCGAACTCGTTCGCGGACCAGACCCTGGCCCAGATCGAGCTCTTCACGAAGCCGGAGTCCTACCCGACCGACGTCTACGTGCTGCCGAAGCAACTGGACGAGAAGGTCGCCCGACTCCACCTCGACGCCCTCGGCGTCAAGCTCACGACGCTCCGCCCGGAGCAGGCCGCGTACATCGGCGTCCCGGTCGAGGGCCCGTACAAGCCGGACCACTACCGCTACTGAGCCCGTCGCGGCTGCTGACAGCATGCGCACCAGAAGCCGGTAAGCAGGCCCCCGCCTCCCTCGGTGGGGGCCTGTCCCGTTCTCGTCAAGGACCCCACGATGCCCCGCGGCCGCTACTCCCTCCACGACCCGCACGATCACACCCCCCTCGGTGCGGAACACTTCCACTGCGCCACCGGCCCGTCCGGCTGGCGCTACGTCTCGCAGCTCACCACCCCCTCCGGCGAGCACGCCGGCTCCGTCGACCTCACCCTCGACGACCTCGGCCGCCCCATTCGAGTCCAGCTCCACGCGGCGAGCTGGCAGGTTCGGGGCGCCGCTCTCGACGGCGTCACCTGGGTACGCACCGACCCGACCGGGGAGCACGCCACGGAAGGCAATGTCCCCGCGCACGCCTTCACCGGCGCTTCCCCGGCCTTCTACGTGGCGCTGTCCCGCATGCTCCGGCTGTCGCCGGGCGAGGGCGCCAAGCGCGTCCGTCTCGTCGCCTTCACCTCCCCCGTGCTCGCTCCCCGCACCCTCGACCAGTCGTGGGCCTTGGTCGACAGGACAGCACACGCCACTGACAGCGGACCGCTGGAAGTGGACGCGTACCAGGTCAGCGACCTGGAGACGGGGGAGCAGCAGACGGTGCACCTGGCCGGGGACGTGGTCCTCTCGGCGCCGGGCATCGAGCTGGAAGAGCTGGAGAGCCCCCCCTCGTCCTTCGCCTGAGACAGGCCCGGCGGCGGCCCCGTGACGGCCCCGCGCCGATGTGCGTCCGAGGCGACGGAGCTGGTAGTGTCCTACTCGTTCCGCAAAACCTGTTGACACGGGTGGCGCGGGGAGGTAGATTCGAACGGTTGCCGGGGAACTGGACAAGTTCCAACGGCACGGTTAGTATCTAACTCGCTTCGGTGGCGGATCCAATTCGCACGAAGCACACTCGATTCCCTTTCGGAAGAGAAAACGCCGATTAGCTCGGCCGGATCGCTTCTGATAAAGTCGGAAAAGCCGGAAAGCGAAAGCAAGAAGGCAGACCCCGCTCCAGCAGGGGGCCGGAAATGGAATCCGAACCGGAAACGGAACG
>NZ_JBEYZW010000167.1:0-4960 GCF_040646215.1 Streptomyces sp. NPDC046215
GCCGCCTCCCCCACCACCGCCTTCGCCCTCTCCCGCCTCGCCGACCCCGACACCCTCCACCACACCCCCATCGGCGTCTTCCGCAGCACCGACCGGCCCGTCTACGACACCCAGATGACCGACCAGCTCGAAACCGCCACCGAACAACACGGCAAGGGCGACCTCGCCGCGCTGCTGACCGGCGGCGACACCTGGACCGTCGTCGGCTGACTCCTGCGGAGTGGCCGTCCCGGCCGGGTACCCCTCGGGGTGCCCGGCCGGGGTGTTTTCCGGGCCCTACAGCCCCGAGATGAGCTGCACCCCCAGCCTGAGGTTCTGTCATGACCGTTATCTGATACGGGCATGACACCGGGCCCCGCGCGGCGCTACCTTCGCAAGGTTGTCGCTGCGCTGTCCCTGGGAGGGACCCATGAAGCCGTCGCCCCCGGCCCGGAACGAGACCAGGACCGGGCTGCTGTGCAGCTTTGTCGCCTATTCCGTCTGGGGGCTCTTCCCCCTGTACTGGCCGCTGCTGGAGCCGAGCGGCGCGGTCGAGATCCTCGCGCACCGCATGGTGTGGTCCTTCGCCGTGGTCGCGCTCGCGCTGGCCGTCACCCGCCGCTGGGGGTGGATACGCCCGCTGCTCCGGGAGCCCAAACGGCTCGGGATGGTCGCGCTCGGCGCGCTCTTCATCTCCCTGAACTGGGGGGTCTACATCTGGGGCGTGAACTCCGGGCACGTCGTCGAGACGTCCATGGGGTACTTCATCAACCCCCTGGCCATCATCGCCTTCGGCGTCCTCGTGCTGCGCGAGCGGCTGCGCGTTCTTCAGTGGACGGCGGTCGGGATCGGTGTGCTGGCGGTCGTCGTCATGGCCGTCGCGTACGGCAAGCCGCCGTGGCTCGCGCTGGCGCTGGCGGCGTCGTTCAGCACGTACAGCCTGGTGAAGAAGAAGGTCGGGCTGGGCGGGCTGGAGTCGCTGGCCGCCGAGGCGGCCGTGCAGTTCCTGCCGGCGCTCGGCTTCCTGCTGTTCCTGGGCGCGCGCGGCGAGAGCACCTTCGTGTCCGCGGGCGCCGGGCACGCCCTGCTGCTGGCGGCCACCGGTCTGCTGTCCACCGTGCCGCTCCTGTGCTTCGGCGTGGCGGCCGTGCGGCTGCCGCTGTCGGTGCTCGGGATGCTCCAGTACCTGGCGCCCGTCTTCCAGTTCGCCCTCGGGCTGACGGTCTTCCACGAGCCGATGCCGGCCGAGCGGTGGGCGGGCTTCGTGCTGGTGTGGCTGGCGCTGGCGCTGCTGACCTGGGACGCGCTGCGGACGGCGCGGATCTCCCGGACGGAGTTGCGGGCCGCCCGGGCCAAGGCTGCCGAGCAGGAGCGGGCGGATATGCCCGACACGACCGGCGACGTCGCAACTCTTAACCCAGACGTCACAATTGCCCCTGGAACACCAGAAGCCACAGCTCAGGGCCGATAAGAGGGCGCCCGATATCCGGAAACCGGTGTCCCGTGTCCGAAATCCGCCCTTGACGCACCTTCAAGCCGCCCCCAACATCATGGCCACGTCAAATGGAGTTGGGAGCACCCCCCATGCTTGAACGAAACGGACCCACCCTCCCCCGAAGATCACGCGCCGTGGCCCTCCTGGCCACCGGCGCGGCCCTCACCGCGACCCTGCTCGGCGCCTCCGGCGCGGCCCAGGCGGCCCCCACCACCGCCAAGGCCCCCGCCAAGGCCGCCGCGCCCGACATATCCCTCGCGAACGTCAAGGCCCACCTGACCTCGCTGCAGTCGATAGCCGCCGCCAACGGCGGCAACCGCGCGCACGGCCGCAGCGGCTACAAGGCGTCCATCGACTTCGTGAAGGCCAAGCTGGACGCCGCCGGTTTCACCACGACCGTGCAGCAGTTCACCTCCAGCGGCGCCACCGGCTACAACCTGATCGCCGACTGGCCCGGCGGCGACGCCGGTCACGTCCTCTTCGCCGGTGCCCACCTCGACTCGGTGTCCTCGGGCGCGGGCATCAACGACAACGGCTCCGGCTCGGCGAGCATCCTGGAGACCGCCCTCACCGTGGCCCGCGAGGGCTACAAGCCCACCAAGCACCTGCGGTTCGCCTGGTGGGGCGCGGAAGAGCTGGGCATGGTCGGCTCGCGGTACTACGTCAACAACCTGCCCGCCGCGGAGCGGTCGAAGATCGACGGGTACCTGAACTTCGACATGCTCGCCTCGCCCAACGCCGGGTACTTCGTCTACGACGACGACAAGAAGATCGAGGGCGTCTTCAAGGACTTCTACGCCGCCCGGAGCATCTCCACCGAGATCGAGACCGAGGGCGACGGCCGTTCCGACCACGCGCCCTTCAAGAGCGCGGGCATCCCGGTCGGCGGGCTGTTCAGCGGCGCGGAGACCCGGAAGTCCGCCGCCCAGGCACAGAAGTGGGGCGGCACCGCCGGCCAGGCGTTCGACCGCTGCTACCACTCCTCCTGCGACTCCACGTCGAACATCAACGACAAGGCGCTGGACACCAACTCCGACGCCGTCGCCCACGCCGTGTGGACGCTGAGCGCGGGCACCCCCACCACGCCCGGCACGACGTTCGAGAACGCGGCGGACGTGGCGATCCCGGACGGCGGCGCGGCCGTCGAGTCCCCGGTCGCCGTCACCGGCATCGCCGGCAAGGCTCCCGCGGCGCTCAAGGCCGGTGTTGACATCAAGCACACCTGGCGCGGTGACGTGGTCGTCGACCTCGTCGGGCCGAGCGGCAAGGCGTACCGGCTGAAGAGCTCCAGCGGCAGCGACTCGGCGGACAACGTCATCGACACGTACACCGTCGACGCCTCCGCCGAGACGGCGAACGGGACGTGGAAGCTGCGCGTCCAGGACATCGCCGCCCAGGACTCCGGCTACCTCGACAGCTGGAAGCTCACCTTCTGAGCCTCCTGGGCACCTGGGACCACCACGGGCACAACCCCGCAGCGGGCCCGGGAGACCTCATCGGCCTCCCGGGCCCGCACCCGTTCAGGCGGTGATGTCCTTCGCGGTGAAGCGCGCCCACGCGGCCGAGCCGAAGACGGCCGCGTACAGCGCCTGGACGCCGAGGTTGTCCAGCACCTCGTCCCAGTAGACGGGCTGGCGCAAGAGGTCCGAGAAGCTCATCCAGTAGTGCGGGAACAGGTACGGCTGCACGGCGTGGAGCTGCGGGAACTGGTCGGCGATCTGGACCGTGATCAGCAGGCCCACCGTGGTGGCCATCGCCGCGATGCCGCTGCCGGTGAGGGTGGAGACGAACAGGCCCAGCGCCGCGACGCCCACCAGCGAGGCCGCCACCACCCCCGCGACGGCCAGCGCGCGCAGCAGCCCCTCGCCGAAGGACACGGTCGTGCCGCTGATCAGGGTGACCTCCCCGAGCGGGAAGAGCAGCGCCCCGACGGTCAGCGCCGAGACGGCCACGACGAGGGTCGCGGCGCAGCAGAAGACCAGCGTCGAGACGAACTTCGCGCACAGCAGCCGGGTGCGGCCGGCCGGGGCGACGAGCAGATAGCGCAGCGTCCCCGAGCCCGCCTCGCCGGCGACGGAGTCGCCCGCGACGACCCCGACGGCCATCGGCAGGAAGAACGGGAGGGTCGCGGCGAGCGAGGTGAAGACGAGGAAGAGCCCGTTGTTGGTGATCTGGCTGAGGAAGGCCGGGCCTCCGCCACCGTCCCCGGCCGTGCCGCCGCCGTCCGTCTCGACCTTGACGGCGATGCCGACGAGGACGGGTACGGCCGCGAGCACCCCGAGCAGGGCGAGGGTCCGCCACCGCCGGAAGACGGTGCCCACCTCGCTGCGGAAGAGCGACAGCTGCCACAGGGGGCTCGGGGGCCGCACCGCCGTCTCAGCCCGCGACATCGAAGCCCTCCCCGGTGAGGGCCACGAACGCATCCTCCAGGGAGGCGCGTTCGGCGCCGAAGGCCCTGACGCGCACCCCGGCCCCCACCAGTGCGGCGTTGAGGTCGGCGAGGTCGCGGGGGGCCTTGGTGACGGGGAGTTCGCCGGTGACGCGGTCGTCGGCGACCACGAGGTCGGTCACGCCGTGCTCCTTGAGGACGCGCACGGCGTCCGCGGTGTCGGGGGTGGTGACGGCCAGCCGGCCGTGGGCGGTGGCGGCCAGCTCGGTGACGGTGCCCTGGGTGAGCAGCCGGCCCCGGGCCATGACCGCCACATGGGTGCAGACCTGCTCGATCTCGTCCAAGAGGTGGGAGGAGAGGAAGACGGTGGTGCCGTCACCGGCGAGCTCCCGCACCAGGGCGCGGATCTCGCGCATGCCCTGGGGGTCGAGGCCGTTGGTCGGCTCGTCCAGGACGAGCAGCTCGCGGGGCCGGAGCAGGGCCGCGGCCAGGCCCAGGCGCTGTTTCATGCCCAGGGAGTAGGCGCGGGCCTTCTTGCCGGCCGCGGCGACGAGGCCCACCCGGTCGAGGGCCGCCTCGACCCGGGCGGCCCTGGTCCGGGGGTCGGCGGCGGGGTCGGCGGCGTCGAAGCGCACGAGGTTGTCGCGGCCGGAGAGAAAGCCGTAGAGGGCGGGGCCCTCGATCAGGGCGCCCACCGCGGGCAGCACCCGGCGGGCGGCGCGCGGCATCGGGCGGCCCAGCAGCTCGGCGGTGCCCGAGGTCGGTTCGACCAGGCCCATGAGCATCCGGATGGTGGTGGTCTTGCCGGAGCCGTTGGGGCCGAGGAAGCCGAAGACGCTGCCGCGGGGCACGACGAGATCGAGCCGGTCGACGGCGAGGCGGCCTCCCCAGCGCTTGGTGAGGCCGCGCGTGCGGATAGCGGCGCCGGCCGGCTCCCCTGGCTCCATGGCTCCCCCTGTTGTCGCGCCGTACGCGTGTCCGGACGGGCTGATTCGGCTGAGCTCAGCCCCAAAAACCCCACCCCGCAGTTGTTGAGGCGCCCCCCCCGGGCGCGCCCCCCCCCGCGGCAAACACAGCCCCCCACCCGCCCCCCCCCC
>NZ_JBEYZW010000168.1:0-4899 GCF_040646215.1 Streptomyces sp. NPDC046215
ATCAGAACGTCTCCGGCTCCGGGCTGGGCCTGTCGATCTCGCGGGCCCTGCTGGCGGCCGGCGCAGGGCACTCGCCGCCGCAGGCGGCAACGCGCCGGCAGCCGAAGACCTATCCGACACGCTCCAGGCCCCGCCGTCGGCCGGGCAGGCCCCCGGCCGTCGCCAGGGTCATCAGGGACGCCAGCGCCAGCAGGCCGCCCAGCCCCATCGCCCCGGACAGCGACACCGCGTCCACGGCCCGCCCGCCCAGCAGTGCCCCCAGGGAGATCGCCACGTTGAACACCGACACGAAGAGCGCCGACGCCGTCTCCCGGTCGCGGGGCGCCGCCGCCAGCAGCCAGCCCTGCGTGCCGACCGACACGCCCCCGTACGCCAGCCCCCACACGACCATCAAGGCCGCCGCACCCCACGGGCCCCCGCCCAGGACCGGCACCGCGGGCACCGCCACGGCCAGGACACCGGAGATGACGAGGAGCGTGCCGCGCGGGCTGCGCACAGCCGTGGCCCCCGCCAGGAAATTGCCCGCCACGCCCGCCAGGCCGTACGCCAGCAGCAGACCGCCGATCAGCCCTGCCCCGGCCCCCGGCACCCGCTCCAGCACCGGCCGGACGAACGTGTAGGCCGCGAAGTGGCCCGTCACCAGCAGCAGGACGACGAGCAGCCGCACCCGCACCCGCCCGTCGCGCAGCAGGGCCGGCGCCTCGCGGAACCCCGCCGCCCGCTCCGGCGGCAGCGGCGGCAGCAGCGCGGCCAGCGCTACCGCCACCGCCGCGGACACCGCGCCCATGGCCACGAACGCCGCCCGCCAGCCGCCCAGTTCACCGACCGCGGTGCCCGCTGGCACGCCCAGCACCGACGCCACCGCGATCCCGCTGAAGATCAGCGTGGTGGCGTGGCCGACGGACCGCTCCGGGACCAGGCGGACGGCCAGCCCGCCCGCGACGGCCCACACACCCCCGATGCAGACCCCCACCAGCACCCGCAGCCCCACCAATACGGCAATGTCCGTGGCCCACGCCGACAGCAGGTTGGCCGCCGCCAGCAGTCCCATCAATCCCACCAGCACCCGGCGCCGGTCCAGCCGTCCCGCCGCGCCCGTGATCAGGGGCGCCGCCACGGCCGCCACCAGCCCGGGCACCGTCATCGTCAGCCCCGCCGTGCCGTCCGAGACCCCCAGGTCCGCCCCGATCGGGGTGAGGAGCCCGACGGGCAGCATCTCGGTCGTCACCACCGAGAACGTCCCCGCCGCGACCGCCGCCACCGCGAACCGGCCTCGTCCCGCCTCTGCCTTTTTCACCATGGCCCCAGCCTCGGCGGCCCCCTCACCGGGAACAACGCCCGATCACTCATCCTTCAATGAGCGAGGCTCATCGATCACGGGGGCCCGGGAATCACCAGGGGGAGCCATGAGCGGACTGGACCTCAAGGAACTGGAAGCGTTCCTCGTCCTCTCCGAGGAACTGCACTTCGGCCGCACCGGCGAACGGCTGTACCTGTCACAGAGCCGCGTCAGCCAGCTGCTGCGCTCCCTGGAGAGCCGCGTCGGCGCCCGCCTCGTCGCCCGCACCAGCCGCAAGGTCGCCCTCACCCCGCTCGGCGAGCGCCTCCTGACCGGGCTGCGCCCCGCCTACGCCGCGCTCAAGGACACCGTCGAGGACGCCCGCAGCGCGGCCCGGGACGTCGGGGGAGTGCTGCGGCTGGGGTTCCAGGGCACCGCGGACGACCGGGTCATGGCGGCCGTCGGCACCTTCCAGGCCCGGCACCCCGGCTGCGCCGTCGAGATCACGGAGATCCCGCTCTGCGACCCCTTCGGCGCCGTGCACCGGGGCGACGTCGACACCGCGGTCGTCCTGCTGCCCGTGCGCGAGCCCGGTCTCGTCCTCGGGCCGGTCTTCTCCCGGCAGCGGCAGACCCTCGCGCTCTCCCCGCGCCACCCCTATGCCGGGCGCGCCGAGCTGACCGCGGAGGACCTCGCCGGCTGCGCGCTGGTGACCCCCGGCGACCCCGCGCCCGCCTACTGGCGCGAGGCGCAGGCCCCGACCCGCACGCCCGGCGGCCGGCCGGTCCCGGCCGGCCCGGCGGTGACGACCCTCCAGGAGGGCCTCGCGCTGGCCGCCGCGAACCGCGCCGGGATGCTGCTCTGCCGCTCGACCGCGGAGTACCACGGCCGCAGCCCCCTCGCTTTCGTCCCCGTCACCGGACTGCCCGACTCGGCGCTCGGCCTGGTGTGGCGGCGGAACGCGGAGAACGAGCGGCTGCGCGCCTTCGGCCGCGCGCTCGCCGCGGCGGGGTGACGGCGCGGGCCCGCCTCAGCCGCCCCGCGTCACCGTGACCGTCACCGGCCCCCGCCCGGGCAGCGCGCGGACGGACACCCGGCCCCGCTCCCCCGGGGGCACCCGGTCCTTGTCGGACCGCGCCGGGCCGGTGACCCGCACCCGCCACCCCGCCGGCCCCGGCGGGGTGGACAGCTCCGTCGGGGCCGGCCCGCGCGGCACGTACGTCAGCCGGTACGTCCCCGCCGCCGCCTCGTAGGCCGCGCTGCGCACCGCCCCCGCCACCGCGCTCGCGTACGGCCGCGCCGTGCGCTCCTTGTTGACGCGGAAGCGGCCCTTCGCGTCCAGGGCGCAGTAGCCGCCCCCGTAGCACCAGGTGTAACCCGCCCAGCCGGAGGAGTACCGCTCCAGCGAGGCGAGGGCGTCCTCGTAGAAACGGCCCATGTTCGGCAGGGAGTTGTTCAGCGGCCCCCACTCGCCGACCACCACCGGCACCCGCCGCTCGCGGGGGTACCGGGTCACCGCGGCCTCGTACGCCTCGATCCAGCCCGCGGCCGGGTCGTAGTCCCGGCCCGCCTCCATGGCGGCGTTGTAGAAGTGCGGCGCGTACACCACCTTGGGGTCGGCGATCCGGCCGAGCGCGGTCGGCACGCCCTCGCCGACGATCGGGGTGGGCTCGACGAACAGCCAGTGCCGGCGGTCCACTTGGCGGATCGCCCGGGCGATCCTGTTGTACATCGGCGTCAGCTGCTCGCGCTCGATCCGCCGTGCGGCGTCCGGGAGTTGCTCGCCGGGACGGAGCCTGCCCATCGGCTCGTTGATCAGGTCGTAGCCGAGCACGGCCGGGTGACCGGCGAGGCGCCCGGCGAGCACCTGCCACATCCGGGCCTGGGCGCGCCGCAGGTCGGCGTCCTCGTAGAGGTGCTCGAACGCGGCCTGGACGGCGGGTTCGTAGTACTCGGCGAACCAGTCGTCCGGGTGGGGCTTGTAGGGCAGCCCGTCGGTGCGCGTGGCCCAGGCGGGGATGCCGCGGTGGCTGCCGAAGGCCGGGCCGAAGACGTCCTGGTGGGCGTCGACCACGACGCGGATCCGGTGCCGGTGCGCCCAGCCGAGGATCCGTTCGATGGTGCGGAGGTAGCGTTCGCTGTACCGGCCGGGCCGGGGCTCCAGGTCGTCCCAGAAGACCAGCAGCCGCGCCGAGTCGAATCCGTGGGCGGCGAGGTCGCGGAAGTGCCGCTCGGTGATGTCCTCCAGGGCCCGCTCGCCGCGGTGGGTCTTGTCCTCGACGTTCCACCCGCGCAGGGCGAGGGTCCGGCCGCGCTCGTCGGTCAGGGGCGGGGGAGCGGTGTCCGCCCGGGCCGGGGCGGTGCCCGGCGCGAGGAGCGCCAGCACCGCGGCCGCCGTCGTCACTGCCGCCGCCGTCGTGCGCATGGACCCTCCCGGACCGACGAGGCGGCCGTGCCGCCCCGAGGATCACCGGAGGGTCAGGACCACCTTCCCGAACAGATCGCCGCCGGCCATCCTCTCGAAGCCCTCCCGTGCCCGGTCAAGGGGCAGGACGGAGTCGATCACCGGGCGGACGCCCGTCACGGCGCAGAAGCTCAGCAGGTCCGCCAGCTCCTCCTTGGTGCCCATGGTGGAACCGACGACGTTGAGCTCGTGGAAGAAGATGCGGTTGAGCTCGGCGGTGGCGGGCGCGGAACCGCTGGTCGCACCGGAGATCACCAGAGTGCCGCCCGGCTTGAGGGACTTCACGGAGTGCGACCAGGTGGCGGCGCCGACCGTCTCCATGACGGCGTCGACGCGGTGCGGCAGCCGCGCCCCCGGCTCGAACGCGCCCTCGGCGCCCAGCTCCAGGGCCCGCTCCCGCTTGCCCGCGTCCCGGCTGGTGACGAAGACGCGCAGCCCGGCCGCGGCGCCCAGCGCGATCGCGGCGGTGGCCACCCCGCCGCCGGCGCCCTGCACGAGGACGGACTCACCGGGCCGCAGGCCGGACCTGGTGAACAGCATGCGGTACGCCGTCAGCCAGGCGGTGGGCAGGCAGGCGGCCTCCTCGTAGGACAGGCCCTCGGGCTTGGGCAGCACGTTCCACGCGGGGACGGCGACGCGCTCGGCGAAGGTGCCCTGGTACCGCTCGGTGAGGATGGAGCGCTGCTCGCGCGGGCCCACGCCGTGCCCGGTCTGGCCGACGACCGAGTGGACGACGACGTCGTTGCCGTTCTCGTCGACCCCGGCGGCGTCACAGCCCAGGATCATCGGGAGCGCCTCCTCGCCGAGCCCCACGCCCCGCAGCGACCACAGGTCGTGGTGGTTGAGCGACGCCGCCTTGACGTTGACCACCGTCCACCCCGGGGGAGCCTCGGGCTCGGGGCGCTCCCCCAACTCAAGGCCGTCGAGCGGCTGGTCATGGTCGATGCGGGCAGCGTAGGCGGCGTACATGATCCGAACCTAGACCCGGGGACGTACCCGGCGGAACCACGCGCCGGTGTGACACGCGACGCGTCCCGCCGCACCGTCCGGAGGCCACGGTTCCCCGGGCGGGTCGCGGCGGTGTCCTCAAGCGCCGGACGGGCTGCTGTGCTGTGCCCTCAGGCGCCGGACGGGCTGGAAAGCCCGTCCGGCGCCT
>NZ_JBEYZW010000169.1:1846-3191 GCF_040646215.1 Streptomyces sp. NPDC046215
CTTGCAGGCGGGGGTGATGGGTGGCTGGTCGTTGCTTGAGAACTGCACAGTGGACGCGAGCATCTGTGGCCAAGTTTTTAAGGGCGCACGGTGGATGCCTTGGCACCAGGAACCGATGAAGGACGTGGGAGGCCACGATAGGCCCCGGGGAGCTGTCAACCGAGCTTTGATCCGGGGGTGTCCGAATGGGGAAACCCGGCAGTCGTCATGGGCTGTCACCCGCTGCTGAACACATAGGCAGTGTGGAGGGAACGCGGGGAAGTGAAACATCTCAGTACCCGCAGGAAGAGAAAACAACCGTGATTCCGGGAGTAGTGGCGAGCGAAACCGGATGAGGCCAAACCGTATGTGTGTGATACCCGGCAGGGGTTGCGCATGCGGGGTTGTGGGAGTTGTCTTGATCAGTCTGCCGGCTGGTCGGCGAGTCAGAAACCGTACAGGTAGGCGAAGGACATGCGAAAGGTCCGGCGTAGAGGGTAAGACCCCCGTAGCTGAAATCTGTACGGCTCGCTTGATGACCACCCAAGTAGCACGGGGCCCGAGAAATCCCGTGTGAATCTGGCGGGACCACCCGTTAAGCCTAAATATTCCCTGGTGACCGATAGCGGACAGTACCGTGAGGGAATGGTGAAAAGTACCGCGGGAGCGGAGTGAAATAGTACCTGAAACCGTGTGCCTACAAGCCGTGGGAGCGTCGCTGTATGTGCTTGCACATGCAGTCGTGACTGCGTGCCTTTTGAAGAATGAGCCTGCGAGTTTGCGGTGTGTTGCGAGGTTAACCCGTGTGGGGAAGCCGTAGCGAAAGCGAGTCCGAATAGGGCGATTGAGTAGCGCGCCCAAGACCCGAAGCGGAGTGATCTAGCCATGGGCAGGTTGAAGCGGAGGTAAGACTTCGTGGAGGACCGAACCCACCAGGGTTGAAAACCTGGGGGATGACCTGTGGTTAGGGGTGAAAGGCCAATCAAACTCCGTGATAGCTGGTTCTCCCCGAAATGCATTTAGGTGCAGCGTCGTGTGTTTCTTGCCGGAGGTAGAGCACTGGATAGGCGATGGGCCCTACCGGGTTACTGACCTTAGCCAAACTCCGAATGCCGGTAAGTGAGAGCGCGGCAGTGAGACTGTGGGGGATAAGCTCCATGGTCGAGAGGGAAACAGCCCAGAGCATCGACTAAGGCCCCTAAGCGTACGCTAAGTGGGAAAGGATGTGGAGTCGCAGAGACAACCAGGAGGTTGGCTTAGAAGCAGCCACCCTTGAAAGAGTGCGTAATAGCTCACTGGTCAAGTGATTCCGCGCCGACAATGTAGCGGGGCTCAAGCGTACCGCCGAAGTCGTGTCATTCCAGCA
>NZ_JBEYZW010000169.1:3284-4706 GCF_040646215.1 Streptomyces sp. NPDC046215
ACGTTAAGGCTGAGACCTGATGCCGAGCCGATTGTGGTGAAGTGGATGATCCTATGCTGTCGAGAAAAGCCTCTAGCGAGTTTCATGGCGGCCCGTACCCTAAACCGACTCAGGTGGTCAGGTAGAGAATACCGAGGCGTTCGGGTGAACTATGGTTAAGGAACTCGGCAAAATGCCCCCGTAACTTCGGGAGAAGGGGGGCCATGTCCGGTGATCGGATTTACTCCGTGAGCTGGGTGTGGCCGCAGAGACCAGCGAGAAGCGACTGTTTACTAAAAACACAGGTCCGTGCGAAGCCGTAAGGCGATGTATACGGACTGACGCCTGCCCGGTGCTGGAACGTTAAGGGGACCGGTTAGTCATTCTTCGGGATGGCGAAGCTGAGAACTTAAGCGCCAGTAAACGGCGGTGGTAACTATAACCATCCTAAGGTAGCGAAATTCCTTGTCGGGTAAGTTCCGACCTGCACGAATGGCGTAACGACTTCTCGACTGTCTCAACCATAGGCCCGGTGAAATTGCACTACGAGTAAAGATGCTCGTTTCGCGCAGCAGGACGGAAAGACCCCGGGACCTTTACTATAGCTTGATATTGGTGTTCGGTTCGGCTTGTGTAGGATAGGTGGGAGACTGTGAAGCTATGGCGCCAGCCATGGTGGAGTCGTCGTTGAAATACCACTCTGGTCGTGCTGGATGTCTAACCTGGGTCCGTGATCCGGATCAGGGACAGTGTCTGGTGGGTAGTTTAACTGGGGCGGTTGCCTCCTAAAGAGTAACGGAGGCGCCCAAAGGTTCCCTCAGCCTGGTTGGCAATCAGGTGTTGAGTGTAAGTGCACAAGGGAGCTTGACTGTGAGACCGACGGGTCGAGCAGGGACGAAAGTCGGGACTAGTGATCCGGCGGTGGCTTGTGGAAGCGCCGTCGCTCAACGGATAAAAGGTACCCCGGGGATAACAGGCTGATCTTCCCCAAGAGTCCATATCGACGGGATGGTTTGGCACCTCGATGTCGGCTCGTCGCATCCTGGGGCTGGAGTCGGTCCCAAGGGTTGGGCTGTTCGCCCATTAAAGCGGTACGCGAGCTGGGTTTAGAACGTCGTGAGACAGTTCGGTCCCTATCCGCTGCGCGCGCAGGAGTCTTGAGAAGGGCTGTCCCTAGTACGAGAGGACCGGGACGGACGAACCTCTGGTGTGCCAGTTGTCCTGCCAAGGGCATGGCTGGTTGGCTACGTTCGGGAGGGATAACCGCTGAAAGCATCTAAGCGGGAAGCCTGCTTCGAGATGAGGACTCCCACCCACTTGATGGGGTAAGGCTCCCAGTAGACGACTGGGTTGATAGGCCAGGTGTGGAAGACCGGTAACGGTTGGAGCTGACTGGTACTAATAGGCCGAGGGCTTGTCCTCAGTTGCTCGCGTCCACTGTGT
>NZ_JBEYZW010000170.1:0-4489 GCF_040646215.1 Streptomyces sp. NPDC046215
CGGCAGTACCAAGCCCGCGTCTGCCACTACAAACGACGCGGACACACCCCGCCAGAAGCTACCCACCCGTCACAGCAAAGACCGTTGCAGTACTAGGGTGGTCCGGAAGGCATCTTGATGGGAGGGTTGTGGTGGACGGAGGAGACCGGCAGTCGGGGGACGGGCAGGTCGGCGGGCCGTACTCCAGCCCGGGAGATCCGGGCAATCCGATGCCCGAACCGGAC
The DNA here is from genome assembly GCF_040646215.1 of Streptomyces sp. NPDC046215. Taxonomy (NCBI): domain Bacteria; kingdom Bacillati; phylum Actinomycetota; class Actinomycetes; order Kitasatosporales; family Streptomycetaceae; genus Streptomyces; species Streptomyces sp. NPDC046215. The sequence goes on from NZ_JBEYZW010000170.1 coordinate 225, forward strand.
GACACCGACATCGAGGACGACTAGAAGGACGGCCGCACGATGGTGATGACGGCCGAGGGCCTGCGCGCACGCTGCGCCCGTCGGATGAGCCTGACCCCCCGTGGTTTTGCGGACTGCTCCTGGCTCCGCCAAGTCTTCCTTGAAGTGCCGCGGGAAGAGTTCGTGCCGGACCGGGTATGGTGGCCGGCCCGCGGGGACGGCGCCCGTTACCCCCTGATCGACCGGAATGAGAAGCCGCGTGCCTGGCTCAAGGCGGTCTATGAGCCCGGTGCCGCGCTCATCACGCAGATCGATGACGGCACCGTTGCTCCTACCGGCCCCGCGGACGGCGCGTTCACCTCCAGTATCTCCTCACCCGGCGTCGTGATCGAGCTGCTGCGCCACCTGGCGCCCGAGCCCGGCGAGCGCATCCTGGAGATCGGCACCGGCAGCGGTTATACCACCGCGCTTCTGGCTCACCGGGCCGGCGCTGCTTGCGTGGTGACGGTGGAGATCGATCCCTGTCTGGCTGCCCGGGCCGAGCGCCGGCTGCGTGCGGTGGGGTTGGACCCGGAAATCGTCACAGGCGACGGTGAACAGGGTTATGCCCGCGGTGCCCCGTACGGCCGCATCCTGTCCACTGCCTCGGTACGGCGAATCCCCCGGGCCTGGCTACGGCAACTCAAACCGGGCGGCGTCCTGGTCACGCCCCTGGACAGCCCGTTCGGCTACGACCTGCTCGTGCACCTCACCGGCGATGGCCATGGTGGCGCGTCGGGGAGGGCGGTGGCACAGGTGGAATTCATGCGGGTGCGCGGCCAGCGGGCGCAGCGGCCCTACACGGAGCTGGGCTGGCCCGCGGAGCTGAACACCACCCAATGGCGGGATCTGCGGGTGCGCGCTGATCAGAGCGGTCAGCACATCACGGCGGCTACTGCAGAAGCCGCGTGCAACTGGTGACCCGGAAGACAGTTCGTGGGTGTTCATTGCAGGGGTCTGCGGTTGTGTCGGTGGTTGAGATGTTTCCTTTGAGTTGAAGGCAGTTCTGCGGTCTGGCGTCTGGGAATCGTATGAGGAACGGGCATCGGGGCTTTGATTCTTGTTTCGCTGTTGGGGTTCGGCTGTCTCGGCGTTCAGGATTTTCTACCGGGGAGCGCTTGCTGCGCTGTTTGCGGGGGTGGAGTCCGCAGCCGTCACCAGCGCATGTCGAGTTGGTCGAGGTCCGCGCGGCGTTCGGGGGTGAGTTTCGATGCCCTGCGTCGGGTGTTGTCGAGCCAGGTGCCGAGTTTGATCTCCAGGGGCTTCTCAGTGCCGCCCTGGGGGCCTGCCGGTGCGTCTTCTGGTTCCAGTTGTTCGACGTGCTTCCGGGGTACGTTGAGGTGTCCTTCGCGGGCGTGGAACTGCCGTGCTGCCCGGAGGTTGAGGGCCCATTTGTCTTGCTGCGTGCGTTTGACGGGCCGTTCGTGTTCTTCGGCGGGGGTGAGGCCGAGGACGTTTTCGAGCATCCACTGCTGGACGGGCAGCAAGTCGTCCCAGCTGAGGCGGGAGGCCTGGGCCCATCGTCCGAGGTCTTCGCCCTGCACGATCACCTCACCTGGCACCGTCGGCAGGACCCCGCCGGCCTCGATGTGGGCTTGGGCGAGGCGGAAGCAGCGCTGCCATCCGGTGTCCCATACCGGGCACCAGCCCGGGTCGATCTCCTCCAGCGCTTCGCGCCGTGCTTCGGTGAGGGCCTTGGTGCTGGACCTGACAGGGAGGCCGGCCGCGCGTTGCTCTGCGATGCTGTCCGCGATCCTGGCCGCAGTGCGCAGGTTCTTGGCCCAGGTCCCCACCGGATACCCCTCCCAGACGGCGGTGGCGGGCGGCAGGAAGTGCCCGTGGACGGCGGCCCAGCCACGGGCGGCGGTGAGCCCTTCCTCGAACGCGACGTCCTGGTGAGACCAGACCATCCCGAGCCTGTCGAGCTCGGCGACGCGGGCCGGAGCCAGGCGTCCGACCTTGTTGAAGCGCCGCTGATCAGCCAGCCACGTGCCCAGAGGAAACCCTGCGGGCGACCACTCCGGCGGCGTGACGAAGTCGTACGGGACCCGCAGCTGCTCCGCGCCGGTCTCCTTCGCGTACCGCACAGTGGCCTCGACGCCACGCCGCCAGAAGGCGTTCTCTGGCTCGATCACCCGCAACTTCACGAACCGCGCCAGCAGGGCCGGGTCGCGGGGCGTGCTGAACCTCAGCAGCTCCCGCGCGGGCGCACTCGGCCCCCGCTCGTCCGTCGGCCGCTCCTGACCGCCTTCCCCGGCCTCCTTCTCCGGCTCGTAGCTCCCGCTGCGCACACGAGGGTCGGCGAGCGCTTCGATGGTGTCGGTGTCGTGGGCACGGAGCGCTCCGAGGACCTTCGCCAGGGTTTCGTAGGCGGGTGAGGTCAGTATTTCGTCGGGGATTTCACCTGGCGCGGGGAATATCGGAACGATCAGTGATGCGATTTTTCCCTCGCCGGGCTTCATACGCAAGGCGCGGCCGACCATTTGCACGATGTCGACCATTGATCCCCTGGCGTCGCAGAAAGCGACGGAATCACAATTCGCTGTGTCGACCCCTTCGCCGAGCACTCTCACGGAGCTGAGCACGCGCAGCGCGGCCGGCCGCAGCCCCTCCTCGTCCTCGATGACGTCGGAAGCGAACTCGTCCAGCACGGCCCGCCGGTGACCGGGGGCGTGGTCCCCGTACAGCCAGTCGGCCCAGACCCGTTCCGGCACCGGAAACCGTCGGGGGTCGTCCTTCCAGAGCCGCTGTGCGACCTCGGCGACGCCTTCGGCCATGGCCTCAGCCTCGATGATCTTGCTGTGGAACGTCAGGACCTTCCGCAGCCCCTCCTGTGCCGCCGCTGTCAGGATCCCGGTCTGCAGCGCCGCCAGCCGCGCCCCGCGTACCGCGTCCGAGCCGGGCCCCGCCGTCTGCTGCGCCTGGTGGAGCTCGGGGTCGGTGATGTCGACGCACACGACCTGGTAGGGCGCGACCAGGTCGCGGCTGATGGCATCGGACAGGGTGAGCTTGAACGCCACGGGCCCGAACAGCGGAGAGTCGGGGGCCATGCTCGCGATCAGGCGCGGCTCCTCGTCACGACCGTTCCCGGCCGCTTCCCAGATGCGGGCGGTGGCGGTCATGTAGAGCCGGCGGCCCGCCGGGATCTTGCCCTGATCGTGTACGGCTGCCCAGGGCTTTCCGGCGTCTCCGCTGGTGCGGTGTGCCTCGTCGACGACCATCAGGTCCCACACGCCCAGGCCCTGGGCATGGGCGCGTGGGAGAATGCCGAGGCCCACGGCGGCGTAGGTGGCGAACACCGTCACACGGTCCAGCCCTTGTGCCCAGGCCACGAGCTCGGCCGGATCCGTCGTGCAGGGCATGCCGTCAGCGTCCTCGGCGGTTAGCCGGCAGACTCCGATCATGGCTCCGGTGCGGCCGCCCTCCCGCCATGCGGCCGCGGTCTGGGTCAGGAGATCCAGAGTCGGTACGAGGACCAGGACCCGCCGGGCGGCCAGTTTTTGAGCGGCCTCGGTGGCGATCAGTGTCTTGCCCGAGCCGGTAGCGGCGATGACTTGGGTCCGCAGCCCCTCGGCCGGCAGGTGCCCGTCGGCGGGCGTCTGCAGGACACGGAGGATGGCATCAACTGCTTCCACCTGATGCGGAAACAGTTCTTTACCCGGCATGCGATTTCCCTTCGTCGCTGTCTGACGTGTTTTTCGGGGCCACTGTAATCTGGTTGTGCTGGAAGTCTGAGAGCTGGCTAATGGGCGTTTATGCAGTTCACGGGAGCGGTTTTCTGGGCGGTTACTCGTGGCCTTCCGATGGCTCTGCAGGTCGTGGTGGGGGTACCTTGTCCCTCCATAAGGTAGCGGGGCTGACAGGATGACGCATCGGCTGGATAGAAGTGTTCTAGTCCGTTTGTTTCTGCCAACCTGGAGTGGTTGGAGTGAGTGTTTGTTCGCCGTTTCCGTCCACGCCTGTTCGAAGGGCCTGCCAGGACAGACCCCCTGAAACTCCGTCACCCCGAGCCGCGCCCCCTTCTCCTGCTGCCAGCTTCAGGAACGCGCGGAGCGCGTTCCGTCTGGGCCGGATCGCGGAGCGATCCGAGCCTGAGGCCAACGGAGTTGGCCTCCCGGGCCACGGAGTGGACCGGATTCCCGGGACGAAGTCCCGGTACCCGCACGGAGTGCGGGGCTGCTTTCCGCCACGTAGTGGCGGCGCGTCGTGTTCGCGGAGCGAACCGCGCGAGATCGGAAGAGCGTCGG
>NZ_JBEYZW010000171.1:0-4423 GCF_040646215.1 Streptomyces sp. NPDC046215
CCACCACACCCACCACACCCTGGACACCCCACGGCACCATCCTCATCACCGGCGCCACCGGCGCCCTCGCCACCCACATCGCCCACTGGATCAACCAACACCACCCCCACTGCCACCTCCTCCTCACCACCCGCCAAAACCCCCACCCACCACACACACAACAACTCCAACAACAACCCATCATCTGCGACATCACCGATAAAGAAGCCCTCACCCGCCTCCTTAACACCATCCCCTCCGAACACCCCCTCACCACCGTCATCCACACAGAGGAGTCCAACGCTCCCGTATTGCTGTCCCGCTGCAACCCAACGGATCTTGTCGCGGCCACCGCCCCCAAGGCCGTAGCCGCCGGAAACCTGCATGAGCTTCTGCGCGACCACGCATCCCTTGAGCAATTCATCTTGTTTTCTTCCAGTGCCGCTGTTTGGGGAGCCGTCGGTCATGGTGCCCATGCCGCCGCCAACGCCTACCTAGACGCCCTCGCCACCCACCGCCACACCCAAGGACTCCCCGCCACCTCCATCGCCTGGGGGCCATGGGAGGGAAACGCCGACGGCGGCATGTCGGACGCCGGAGTCGTCGACCACATGCGGCGACACGGGCTGACGCCCATGCCGGCCGATCTCGCCCTCGCCGCGCTTGAACAGGCCGTCAGCCAGGACCAGCCGAACCTTGTCGTCGCGGACGTCGACTGGGCGGCATTCGTCCCGGCTTACGGATCGAACTCCACGTCCTGTTTTCAATCAATCCCGGAAGCCCAAGCAGCCACCCCTGCCTACGATTCTCCTCCCCCCACGCTGGCGAAGTTTCGCGATCAGCTCACCCACCAGAGTCCAAGCGAGCAATATGAGATGCTCCTTCGCCTGGTACGAACTCACGCTGCTGCTGCTCTCGGTCATCATGAAGCGCACGAGATCGCGACGGACCGCGCATTCAAGGAACTGGGTTTCAACTCCCTCACCGCAGTCCGACTGCGCAACCGCCTTGCCACCGCCACCGAACTCCCTCTTCCTGCCTCGCTGGCCTTCGATCACCCCACGCCCGAGGCACTTGCCCGCCACCTCCAGACTCTGGCAGTCGGCACACCCACTGAACCAGCCATCCACCTCCCGAGTGCGCCTGTCACCGACGACGACCCCATCGCCATCGTCGGAATGGCATGTCGGTACCCGGGTGAAGTGGCATCGGCCGAACAGCTATGGGAACTCGTAGCTGCCGGCGAAGACGCGATCTCCGGATTCCCGGTCAACCGTGAGTGGGACATTGAGCGGCTTTATGATCCGGACCCTGATCGCCCCCATACTTGTTACACTCGGCACGGAGGATTCCTCCACAGTGCCGGCGAATTCGACGCGGACTTTTTCGGGATCAGCCCACGCGAAGTACTCGCTACCGACCCTCAACACCGATTGCTTCTGGAAACCTCCTGGGAGGCTTTCGAGCGGGCAAGCATCGCCCCCGGCAATCTGCGCGGCAGTCAAATCGGAGTCTTTGCGGGACTGATCTATCACGATTACGCGTCTCGCTTCTCGATCGCCCCGGACGGCTTCGAGGGCTATATGGGCAATGGGAGCGCGGGGAGCATCGCGTCAGGCCGCATCGCTTATACCTTCGGCTTCGAAGGCCCGGCGGTCACAGTGGACACAGCCTGCTCGTCGTCGTTGGTCGCCTTGCATCTGGCCTGTCAGGCCCTGCGAGCCGGAGAGTGCTCCATGGCCCTGGCCGGCGGCGTCACCGTCATGTCCACCCCCGAAGCCTTCGTGGAGTTTTCGCGGCAGCGGGGGTTGTCGCCTGATGGTCGGTGTAAGGCGTTTTCGGCTTCGGCGGACGGTACGGGGTGGGGTGAGGGTGTGGGGATGCTGCTGGTGGAGCGGCTTTCCGATGCTCGCCGGAACGGGCATCGGGTGTTGGCGGTGGTGCGGGGGTCGGCGGTCAATCAGGACGGGGCGAGCAATGGTCTGACGGCGCCGAATGGTCCGTCGCAGCAGCGGGTGATCCGCCAGGCGCTGGCCAATGCTCGTCTCTCTCCTGGTGATGTGGATGCGGTGGAGGGGCACGGGACGGGGACCGTGCTGGGTGATCCGATCGAGGCGCAGGCTCTCCTCGCTACCTATGGGCAGGGGCGGCCGGAGGGGCGGCCGCTGTGGCTGGGGTCGCTGAAGTCGAACATCGGGCATGCGCAGGCGGCTGCGGGTGTGGGCGGTGTGATCAAGATGGTGATGGCGCTGCGGCACGGGCAGTTGCCTGCCACGCTGCATGTGGATGAGCCGTCGCCGCATGTGGACTGGGATGCGGGCGCGGTGCGGCTGCTGACGGAGGCGGTGCCGTGGCCGGAGACGGACGGGCGGCTACGGCGGGCGGGGGTGTCCTCGTTCGGGGTCAGCGGTACGAACGCGCACGTCATCATCGAGGAAGCGCCGGCGGTCGAGGACGAAGCCGGCGCGGCCGACGTGGCCGGGCCGGACCAAGACGACGATGAAGCCGCCAAGCCCTTGCCGATGCCGTTCCCGTGGCCGGTGTCAGCGAAGTCGGACAGTGCTCTGCGGGCGCAGGCAGGGCAACTGCGCCGTTGGCTCACTGGCCGTTCTGATGTGGCGTTGGCGGATGTGGGGTTCTCGCTGGCGTCGGGCCGGTCGGTATTCGAGCGGCGGGCAGTCGTGCTCGCCGGGGACCGGGACGGATTCCTGGCCGGGCTGTCGGCCCTGGCAGCCGGTGAAGAGCATCCCTCCGTGATCCGGGGCACGGGCAGCGGGGGGAAGCTGGCTTTCGTATGTGCGGGGCAGGGCACCCAGTACCCCGGCATGGGACACGGCCTCTACCAGGCATTCCCCGCCTTCGCCCAGGCCATGGACGAAGCCTGCGCCCACCTCGACCCCCACCTTGACCACCCCCTGCTCGACGTCCTCTTCCCGTCACCGGAGAGTGATCTCGGATCGCTGATCCACCGGACGCTGTTCACCCAGCCGGCGCTGTTCGCCTTGCAGTACGCCCTGCACGCGCTGCTGACCAAGCAGTTCGGGGTACGCCCCGACTGCGTGGCCGGGCACTCCCTCGGAGAGATCACCGCCGCCCACCTCGCCGGAATCCTCACCCTGCCCGACGCCGCACTCCTGGTTACCACGCGGGCCCGGCTCATGGACACCCTCCCCACCACCGGGGCCATGACCGCCCTCCAGGCCACCCCCGACGAAGTACATCCCCTGATCGAAGACCATGCCGGTCAGGTATCAGTCGCCGCGGTCAACAGTCCCACCTCACTCGTCATCTCCGGCGACCGCGACACAGTCGACACCGTCACCGCCCACTTCCAGGACATGGGCCGCAAGACCACCGCCCTGCAGACCAGCGGTGCCTTCCACTCCCCCCACCTCGATGCCTTGCTGTCGGAGCTGGCCGCTACCGCCGAAACCCTCACCTACCAACCGCCCCGCATTCCCCTCATCACCGCCACCGCCGACCCGGGGGACGAGCTCCTCACCCCCCACTACTGGGCCCACCAAGCCCGCCACCACGTCGACTACCAACAGATCACCCACAACCTCCACACCCACGGCACCACCACCTACCTCGAACTCGGACCCGACAACACCCTCACCACCCTCACTCACCACAACCTCCCCCATCACACACCCAACACCCACCCCCTCCTCCACCCCGACCACAACGACACCACCCAGCTCCTCACCACCCTGGCCCACGCCCACACCGCCCAGGCCGTCGACTGGACAACGCACTACACCCGCCACGCCCCTCGCCCCCAGCGCATTGACCTGCCTACTTACCCGTTCCAACGCCAACGCTTCTGGCTCACCTCAACGCCGGACAATGAGGCAGCACAGAAGCCGTCCGTCGGGGCGTTGGGTGAGATCGAGGCCCGGTTCTGGGAGACAGTCGAAGAACAAGATGCCCAAGCCCTCGCCACCACCCTTGACGTCCAGGCCGACGCATCCCTCGACACTCTTCTGCCGGCGCTGTCCGCCTGGCACCAGCAACAACGCGACCAGAACACCATCAACACCTGGACCTACCGCGAAACCTGGAAACCCCACACCCCCACCACCGGGGCAGTGCTAACGGGAACCTGGCTAATCCCCCTCCCCGCCAACCACACCGACCACCCCCTCATCACCGCCGTCCTCAACACCCTCCACCAACACGGCGCACACACCCTCCCCCTCCCCCTCGACCACACCCACACCACCCCGCAAACCCTCACCCCACACCTCAACCACACCCTCACCAGCACCACGGATGTCTCAGGGGTGCTCTCCCTCCTCGCTCTCGATGAGACCCCTCACCCCGACCACCCCGCCGTACCTACCGGGACCGCGCTCACCCTCGCCCTCATCCAAACCCTCACCACCCACCCCCACCTCACCGCACCCCTCTGGTGCGCCACCCACAACGCCGTCTCCACCCA
>NZ_JBEYZW010000172.1:0-4358 GCF_040646215.1 Streptomyces sp. NPDC046215
GAGTGTGCGGTGCGGGCGTCGGGGGTGTTTGTGCGCAGGGTGGTGCGGGCGCCGTTGGGTGGGGTGGTGTCCGGGCGGGTGTGGGAACCGCACGGAACCGTACTGATCACCGGCGGTACGGGCCAGCTGGGTGGCCACGTCGCCAGGTGGGCGGCCCGCCGTGGTGCTCGGCACATCATGCTGGTCAGCCGCCGAGGAGCCCAGGGTGAGGGGGTCACGCAACTCGTGGAGGAGTTGGCGGGGTTGGGGGTGGGGGTGACGGTTGCGGCGTGTGATGTGGGTGATCGTGAGGCGTTGGGTGAGTTGTTGGCGGGGGTGCCGGAGGAGTTTCCGTTGTGTGGGGTGGTGCATGCGGCGGGTGTGCTGGATGACGGGGTTTTGGGGTCGTTGTCGCCGGGGCGGTTGGCGGGGGTGCGGCGGGCGAAGGCGGTGGGGGCGTGGAATCTGCATGAGCTGACGCGGTGTGCGGATCTCTCCGCCTTTGTGGTGTTCTCGTCGGCTGCGGGGTCGTGGGGTGCGCCGGGGCAGGGGAACTATGCGGCGGCGAATGCGGAGGTGGATGCGCTGGTGCGCTACCGGCGGCATCTGGGGCTGCCGGGACTTTCGGTGGCCTGGGGTGCGTGGGCGGGTGAGGGGATGGCCGGTGACGCGGAGGTCGCGGGTCAGCTGCGGCGGCGGGGTATGGCGGCGATGGATCCGCAGTTGGCGCTGGAGGCGCTGGGCCAGGCGCTCGACCACGACGACACCTGCGTCACCGTCACCGACATCGACTGGAAACGCTTCCTCGACCATGCCGGCCACGCCGGGGTCGGTTCCGTGCTCGGCGACATCCCCGAGGTACGGGCCCTGCTGGACGGGGAGACACAGCGACCCGAGGGAAAACTGCGGGACCGCCTGACGGGCCTGGACGCGCCCGGCCGGACGCTCGCGCTCCTGGAACTGGTCCGGACCCACGCCGCGGCAGCTCTCGGACACGGTTCGATCGATCCCGTCCTACCGGACCGCGCCTTCCGGGATCTGGGATTCAGTTCACTGACGGCAGTGGAATTGCGGAACCGGCTCGGCGCGGTGACCGGCCTCCGGCTGCCGACGACGCTGGTCTTCGACTACCCCACTTCCTCCGTACTGGCCGGCTATCTGCATGAGCAGATGTTCGGTTCCGACGGTTCCACCGCCGTGTCAAGGGCACCGGTCGCCCACCGGGTCATGGAGGTGGACGAGCCGGTCGCCATCGTCGGCATGGCGTGTCGCTTTCCCGGTGGGGTGGGTTCGCCGGAGGAGTTCTGGGACCTGTTGGTCTCGGGGCGGGACGCGGTGTCCGGTTTCCCGGTGGACCGGGGGTGGGATGCGGAGCGGTTCTTCGATCCTGACGTGGACTCGGGCCGGGCGGGTGTCTCGTACGCGTGCGAGGGCGGTTTCCTGCATGACGCGGCGGAGTTCGATGCGGCGTTCTTCGGGATCAGTCCGCGTGAGGCGCTGGCCATGGATCCGCAGCAGCGGCTGATGCTCGAAGCCTCCTGGGAAGCGCTGGAGCGAGCCGGAATCGAACCGGGAACGCTGCGCGGCAGCCAGACCGGTGTCTTTACCGGCATGTCCCAACAGGACTACGCGGACCTGATCCGCCACGGCACGCAGGACCTCGAGGGCTACGCGATGACCGGCATCTCGGGCAGCGTCCTCTCCGGCCGGCTGTCCTACCTGTACGGGTTGGAGGGGCCGGCGGTGACGGTGGATACGGCGTGTTCGTCGTCGTTGGTGGCGTTGCATCTGGCATGTCAGTCGTTGCGGGCGGGTGAGTGCTCGATGGCTCTGGCGGGCGGGGTGACGGTGATGTCCACGCCCGGTGTCTTCGTGGAGTTCTCGCGGCAGCGCGGGCTGGCACCCGATGGGAGGTGCAAGGCGTTCGCGGCCGCGGCCGACGGGGTCAGCTGGGGCGAAGGCGTGGGCGTCCTCCTGGTGGAGCGGCTCTCCGACGCGCGGCGCCTGGGACACCAGGTGTTGGCGGTGGTGCGGGGCAGCGCGGTGAATCAGGATGGTGCGAGCAATGGTTTGACGGCGCCGAATGGTCCGTCGCAGCAGCGGGTGATCTCTCAGGCGCTGGCGAATGCGGGCTTGTCGGCGGCGGACGTGGACGCGGTCGAGGGGCACGGCACCGGTACGACGCTGGGTGATCCGATCGAGGCCCAGGCTCTGCTGGCCACGTACGGGCAGGAGCGTCCTGGCGACCAGCCGCTCTGGCTCGGGTCCGTAAAGTCGAACATCGGGCATACCCAGGCGGCGGCGGGTGTGGCGGGCGTGATCAAAATGGTCCTCGCCCTGCGCAACGGGACGCTTCCGCGCACCTTGCACGTGGATGAGCCGTCGCCGCACATCGACTGGGACGCGGGCGCGGTGCGGCTGCTGACCGAGGAAATGCCGTGGCCGGGAGAGGACGGGCGCCCGAGGCGGGCGGGGGTGTCCTCGTTCGGGGTCAGCGGTACCAACGCGCATGTGATTGTGGAGCAGGCTCCGGTCGCTGATGTGGTGCCGTCGGGTGTTGAGGTGCTGCCGGTGGTGGGGGTGGTGCCGTGGGTGGTGTCGGCGCGTTCGGAGAGGGCTCTGCGGGGGCAGGCGCGCCGGCTGCGACGATTCGCGGCGGGAAAGAGCGACCTGGATCGTGCAGCGGTGGCGCATGCACTGTCCAACAGGTCGGTCTTCGAGCACCGGGCTGTCGTCCTGGGGGTGGACCGTGAGGACTTCCTGCGCGGACTCGACGCGCTGGCTTCCGGCACACCCACCCCCGGACTCGTCGACGGATCGTCCGCCCCGGCTGCCCCGGGCAAGGTCGTCATGCTGTTCGGCGGCCAGGGCACCCAGTGGGACGGTATGGCCGCCGAGCTGCTCGACTCCTCCCCGGTATTCGCCGAGCACATGGCCGACTGCGCCCGAGCCCTGGAACCGTACGTGGACTGGTCGCTTCTCGGCGTGCTGCGGGGAGAGCCCGATGCACCACCGCTCGACCGGGTGGACGTCGTCCAGCCTGTGCTCTTCGCCGTCATGGTGTCGCTCGCGGCCCTCTGGCGGTCGTACGGAGTGCACCCGGACGCGGTGGCGGGCCATTCGCAGGGTGAGATCGCGGCAGCGTACGTGGCGGGAGCCCTGTCCCTGGACGACGCCGCGCGGATCATCGCTCTGCGCAGCCGCGCCCTGAAGTCCCTCGCGGGCCAGGGTGCGATGCTTTCGGTGGGCATGCGGGCCGGCGAACTGGAGCCGCGTCTCGCGGAATGGGGCGATCAGCTATCCATCGCGGCTGTCAACGGGGCCGGCTCCGCCGTGGTCTCAGGGGCACCGGGAGCGGTCGACGCCCTGGCGGGGCAGCTCACGCGGGAAGGTGTGCCCGCACGGAAGCTGCGGGTGGACTGGGCCTCCCACTCGCCGCAGGTCGAGGCGGTCCGCGAGGATCTGCTGGACCTGTTGGCTCCGGTCCGGCCCCGGGCCGGGGAGGTGCCGCTGTACTCGGCGGTCACTGGTCGGAGTATGGACGGCAGCGAGCTCGGCGCCGAGTACTGGTACCGCAATCTGCGTCAGGTCGTGCGTTTCCAGGAGGCGACCGAGGCTCTGGCCCACGACGGCCATCGGCTGTTCGTCGAGGTCGGCCCGCACCCCGCTGTCTCGGTGGCGGTGCAGGAGACCTTGGACGAGCTGGAGGTCGCCGACGCCGTCGTCGTGGGCTCGCTCCGCCGGGGCGAGGGCGGTATGGACCGCTTCCTGACGTCCGTGGCCCGCTTGTTCGTCAGTGGTGGGGTGGTCGACTGGTCGGGGGCGACGGGCTTGGGAACCGCTGGGGACGGTGCCGTCGATCTGCCGACGTACGCGTTCGAGCGGGAGCGGTTCTGGCTGGCAGCGGGCCCGGACGTGGTCTACGCGACGCCGGAGACACAGGCGAGTACAGGTACAGGTACCGAGGAGCTGTGGGAGGCGGTTGGTCGGGCGGATGCGGTGGGTGTGGCGGAGCTGCTGGGGGTGGGGGTTGGGGCGTCGTTGGAGTCGGTGGTGCCGGCTTTGGGGGTGTGGTGGCGGCGGTGTCGTGAGCGTGGGGTGGTGGACGGGTGGCGTTATGGGGAGGTGTGGAAGCCGGTTGGTGGTGGGGATGGCGGGGTGTTGTCGGGGTGCTGGCTGGTGGTGGTTCCGGGGGTGACGTCGGGTGTGGGCGGCGCTTTGGGTGGCGCCGGGGGCGCGGTAGTGGAGGGGCTGGAGAGGGCTGGGGCACGTGTGGTGGGTGTCCAGGTGGAGGTGGGTGAGGGGTGTGTGGATCGGGAGGTGTTGGCGGGGCTGTTGGGTGAGGCGGTGGGTGCTGGTGGTGACGATGGTGTGAGTGG
>NZ_JBEYZW010000173.1:0-4290 GCF_040646215.1 Streptomyces sp. NPDC046215
GACCGTGTGGGAGAGTAGGACGCCGCCGAACAATTTTTGATGAAAGCCCCGGTGGGAACTTCGGTTCCTACCGGGGCTTTCTGCATTTCCCGAACCTTTTTACGTCTCGCGACGCGCGGACAGCGGGCCGGCCGCCGCTACTGGCTCCGCGTTCCGCTCCGCCCACGCCGTGAGCGCTGCCTTGCAGGCGTGGTCCATATGCCGCATGCCACTCAGGTCGAGTTCCACATCCCGTCCCGGACCCGGCAGTGCCTCCAGCTCGTCCAGCAGCTTGGGCAGGCGCAGGAAGTTCGCATTGCCGAGCACCCGGGCCCGTACGACACCATTCGCCGCGGCGATCGTCTCGACATGCACCTGCGAGCTCTCCCACGCGGCCTTCGCGACTGCCATGAGCAGGCCGAGAAGGACACCCTCGAACAGATTCGTCGCCACGATCGCCCCGCTGGTCACCACCAGCACGACCGCTTCACCGCGGTGTTGCTGCCACAGCCGCACCAGGTCCCGCCCCGGCAGTAGCTTCCAGCCCGCGTGAATCAGGACTCCCGCGAGCGCCGCCACCGGAATCACCCCCAGGGCCCAGGGCAGCAGTGCCGCGAAGATCAGCAACCACAGCCCGTGCAGGACACGCGAAGCCTTCGTCCGAGCGCCCGCCCGCACGTTGGCGGCGCTGCGGACGATCACAGCCGTCATGGGCAGCGCGCCCAGCACACCGCACACCGTATTGCCGGCGCCCTGGGCGATGAGCTCCTTGTCGTAGTCCGTGCGCGGCCCGTCGTGCAGCCGGTCCACCGCGGCCGCGCTGAACAGGGACTCCGCCGAGGCGATCAGCGCGAAGGCGACCACCGTCCCCAGCACGCCGATCTCGCCGAGGCGCGCGAACTCCGCGCCGTCCGGCGGCTGTACGGCATGGAGGACGCCGCTCACCTCGACCCGCGCCACCGGCAACGACAGCACCGCCACCGCGATCGTCGCCAGCGCGACGGCGGCCAGCGGAGCGGGCAACACCCGTACTCCAGCACGCCACTTGGGCCACAGTGCCAGCACCAGTACCGTGCCGGCGCCTACGGCGACGGCGGACAGCGCGTCCGGCGACCCCACGGTGTCGGCGATCAGGCCGGGTACCCCGCTCAGATTGGCGAGACCGCCCCCTGGTGGATGGGAATCGGCGAGTGCGTACAGCTGGCCGGCGATGAGGACGAGCCCGATGCCCGCCAGCATGCCCTGGACCACCGCGACGGAGATCGCCCGGAACCACCGCCCCAGACGGAGCACGCCCATGGCGACCTGGAGCAGCCCGGCGGCCAGGACCAGCATGCCGAGGGCCTGGAGTCCGTACTCCTGCACGGCCTCGTACACGAGTACCGTCAGCCCGGCTGCCGGGCCGCTGACCTGCAGGCTGCTGCCCGGCAGCAGTCCGGTGAGCAGCCCGCCGACGACCCCGGTGACGAGCCCGAGTTCGACCGGGACACCGGAGGCGACGGCGATGCCGACGGAGAGCGGCACGGCGATGAGGAAGACGACGATCGAAGCCGTGAAGTCCGCCCGCAGAGTGCCGCGGCGACCGGGCTTGGGGCCGGGGGTTTCGGAGCCCGGGGCCTCGGTGCCGGAGGTGAGGCCCGACTTGGCCCGGGGGTGGGGAGGGTTTGACCTGAGCTTGGCCCGGCCCAGCACATTCCGGGCATGGCGGAAGGGTATTTTCTCCATGAGGTTGCCTCCAGCGTGCGGTGCGCGCAGCGATGTGGATCGGTGCCCGTCAGGGGTGAGGTACGGGCAGCGACAGACGTCAGGGTGGGGGTCGGCCGGACGGTAGAGGGTGACGGAGCGTGCCGTGGACACCCGCGGTCATTCTGTCCAAGCAGCCCTGGGGTTGGGCCTGTTGGCGTGTAACCACGAGGTAAAGCTGGAGTCGGACAGTCGTAAAAGATGATTCCGTTCACTCCGGCGTGTGCCCAGGCGGTCATACGTTCTTCCCGCGCCGGAAGGTGGAGTGTGCGCCGGGTGCGAAGATGGCCGGGCACGCCCCCTGAAAGTCCAGCGCAGCGAAGAGGTGAGCGGCCCCGTGGCCCAGAAAGTCGCCGTCCTCGGCACCGGAAAGATCGGCGAGGCACTCCTCAGCGGGATGATCCGCGCGGGCTGGTCGCCCGCCGATCTTCTCGTCACCGCCCGCCGCCCGGAGCGCGCCGAAGCGCTGCGGGCCCGCTACGGCGTCGACACGGTCACCAATATCGAGGCGGCCAAGGCCGCGGACACCCTCATCCTCGCCGTGAAGCCCCAGGACATGGCGACGCTCCTCGAGGAGCTGGCCCCGCACCTGCCGGCCGACCGCCTGGTCATCAGCGCGGCCGCCGGCATCCCGACGGCCTCCTTCGAGGAGAAGCTGCCGGACGGCACCCCCGTCGTCCGCGTCATGCCGAACACGCCGGTCCTCGTGGACGAGGGGATGTCCGTCATCTCCGCGGGCACCCACGCCACGGAGGACCACCTGTTGCGCACCGAGGCGATCTTCAAGCCCGTCGGCAAGACCCTCCGGGTGCCCGAGAGCCAGCAGGACGCGGCGACCGCACTCTCCGGCTCCGGCCCGGCGTACTTCTACTTCCTCGTCGAGGCGATGACCGACGCGGGCATCCTCCTGGGCCTTCCCCGGGACAAGGCCCACGATCTGATCGTCCAAGCGGCCATCGGCGCGGCCGTCATGCTGCGCGACAGCGGCGAGCACCCCGTCAAGCTCCGTGAGGCGGTCACCTCGCCCGCCGGTACGACGATCAGCGCGATTCGGGAACTGGAGCGCCACGGCGTACGAGCCGCCCTGATCGCCGCCCTCGAAGCGGCCCGCGACCGCAGCCGCGAACTGGCCTCCGGGCAGGCATGAAGCCCTCGGCAGGGTCACCGGTGCCGCGGAGTACGCCGCGGCACCGGTGACTGCTGTCCCAGGTGTTACCGCTTTCGCTATGCGGGCGGCATCAGCCCGATGGCCGCGTACGCCGCGTCGACGGTGGGCCGGGCCAGGGATCGCGCCCGCTCGGCGCCCTCGCGCAGAACCGCGTCCACATAACCGGGGTCCGCGCACAATTCCGCGTGCCGGTCCCGGACGGGCTGGAGCAGGGCCAGCACGGCGTCGGCGGTGTCCTGTTTCAGAGCGCCGTACGAGGAGTAGTGCTCGGCCAGGTCCGCCGGCTTTCCGCCTGTGCACGCCGCGAGGATCTCCAGCAGATTGGCCACGCCGGGCCTTTCCTCCGGGTCGTACACGACGTCACTGCCGCTGTCGGTCACAGCGCGCATGATCTTCTTCCGTACGATGTCGGCCTCGTCGAGCAGATAGACGATGCCGGCGGTCTCCGCGTGGGACTTTCCCATCTTCGACAGCGGGTCCTGGAGGTCCATGACCCGGGCCGCCACGGCCGGGACAACGGCCTTCGGCACGGTGAATGTCCTCCCGTACCGCTGGTTGAAGCGGACGGCCAGGTCCCGGGTCAGTTCCACGTGCTGCGCCTGGTCGTCCCCCACCGGCACCTCGTCCGCCGCGTAGGCGAGGATGTCGGCCGCCATCAGCACCGGGTAGGTCAGCAGCGACAACCGGACGTTCCCGCCCACCGCCCGCTCGCGCGCCGACTTCTCCTTGTACTGGATCATGCGCCGCATCTCTCCGTCGGAAGCCGTGCATTCCAGGAGATAGGCGAGGCGAGTGTGTTCGTGCACATGGCTCTGCACGAACACGGTGCACCGGGCGGGCTCCAGGCCGGCCGCGAGCAGGAGGGTGGCCGCCTGCCGACTGAGCCTTCGGACCCGGGCCGGATCGTGATCCACGGTCAAGGCGTGCAGATCCACGACGCAGAAGAGGGCGTCGGCTTTGTGCTGGTCCACGTCCACCCATTGGCGCACGGCGCCGAGGTAGTTCCCCAGCGTGAGGTGGCCGGTGGGTTTGATGCCGCTGAAGATCCTGGGCATGGGTCTTGCCTCCTTGAGGAGGGCTCACCGCCACAGACAGCGAAAAGGCCGCCGGGGGCGGCGGCCGTTGGGTGCATGCGCAAGGTACGGGCCGCCGTCAGACGGTCCACCACTGCTGGGTGCAGCTGCGCGCATGCTGGTTCATGCGTCGACCGTACGCCTCGGAAACCCCCTTGCGCCACGGGTTTGATGGGGCCTACGGGCTCGTGTAGAGTTCTTCGAGTTGCCACGGCGTCCGCGAGGACGGCGAGGCGGCCACTCACGCCGCACCGGCGGCAATCTCTACTGCACGGCCCCTTAACGGGATGGATTTCGGCGTGCCGGAATTCGCTCGGCGGCTCCGAT
>NZ_JBEYZW010000174.1:0-3943 GCF_040646215.1 Streptomyces sp. NPDC046215
GGGGGGGGGGGCGCGGCGGGCGCGTGGGGGCGGGGGCCCCCGCGCCCGCCCCCCGCCGCCCGGCGGGTTTCGCCGCCCGGCGGGTTTCGCCGCCCGGCGGGTTTCGCCGCCCGGCGGGTTTCGCCGCCCGGCGGGCTTTGCCGCCCGGCCGGCTTCGCCGACAGGGTGGCGAGCCGTCCGGCTCAGACCCGGAGCCGGTCCCAGAACGCGCAGCCGTGGGCCGCGCCCGCGTTCCCCGGGCGGATGCCCCCCGTGCCGGGGGCCAGGTACTGCACCAGCGGCGCCCCGCCCCGGAAGGCGGGCCAGCGCGGAGCGCCCGGCTCGTTCGGGTCGCCCGTGCGCGCGAACCGGGTCCAGTAGCCGGTCATCCGCTCCGACAGCTCCCGCTGCGGCGCGGTGAAAGGCGTCACCGTCGGGAGGTCGAAGAGGTACGGCAGCTCGAAGCCGTGCGCGGCGCCGTACGGGAAGCCCGGCGCCGGGGGCGGGAAGCCTCCGAAGACCGGGGCGTTCCGGTCGGCGAACTCGTAGCCGTACGTCGGCACGTGCGCGGCCAGGGCCCGGTTGCCGCGCTGGGTCGGGCAGATCCACACGCGGTCGGTGAGCAGCGTGGCCCAGGCGAGCGCGGGCGTCGGGTACTTCCCCACCGGGTAGCGCCGCTCGACGGCGGCGGCCGACGCGCCGAACGTGGCCCCCAGCCGGGCCCGGTACGCGCGGCCGTCGGGGATCGGGTGGTCCACCAGCGCCTGGGCGAGGAGGCTGCGCATCTCGTCGAGGTTCGCGCCCTGGATCACCGGCACCCGGTGGAAGCGGCCGCTCTCCAGCGCCCGGTCCGGGCGCCGGGGCAGCAGCGCGTCACCGTAGGGCACGGCGGCGAACTCCTCGGTCAGCTCCGGTGTCACCAGCTTCTCCACGGGCAGGGCGCGCAGACAGCGCAGCGCCCGCGCCCCCCGCCCGCACCCCAGCGCACGGGCCGCCTCGGCCCCCGCGGCGCGAGTGCGCTCCCGCGGGGTCCAGGGGTGGAACGCGGCGCTACCGGGGTCGCCGGCGTTCTTCGGGACCACGGTCATGCACGAGCCGCTCTGGATGACGGCCCTGTGGAACAGCCCGCGCGCCGACGGCGAGGTGAGCTGCGCGCAGGTGCTCAGCGCCCCCGCCGACTCGCCGAACAGCGTCACATTGCCCGGGTCACCGCCGAACCGGGCCGCGTTGGCCCGCACCCAGCGCAGCGCCGCCTGCTGGTCGGCGATGCCGAGGGCGGGCGCGTCGAGCCCGGGGTGGCCGAAGAAGCCGAGGACCCCCAGCCGGTAGTTGACCGTGACCACGACGGCGCCGCCCCCCACGGCCAGCCGCTGTGCTGCGTAGTCACGGCCCGTGCCCTGGATGAACCCGCCGCCGTGCAGCCACACCATGACGGGCCGCCCCCGGCCCCGCTCGGCCGGCCGGGTGAGGTTCAGAGAGAGGCAGTCCTCCGAACCGGACATCTTGCCGGGCCCCAGGGCCGGCAGCTGCGGGCAGCTCGCACCGGGCGCGCCCGCGTCCCGGACGCCCTGCCAGCGGCGGACGGGCGCGGGGGGCCGCCAGCGCAGCGGACCCGTGGGCGGTGCGGCGAAGGGGATGCCCTCGAAGGTGTCGTACGTGCCGTGCGCCCGGCCGCGCACCTGCCCCCGGTCGGTGTCGACGACGGGTCTGCCGGGGGCTTCGGCGGTGGCCGGGGGTGCGGTGGTGGTGGCGGTGACGAGCGAGAGAAGCGCGAGGAACAGCACGCTCAGCGCTCCGCCGCGGCGCCGGGGAAGACGGGCTGACGGCATGGCTGACACACCCCTTCAGCGGATACGGGCCCACGGGTGGCCCGGGCACCGGGAGCGTACCCAGGGCACACTGTGGGCACCTGTTCTGCCGGGCATCGGAGCTACCCGCCCTCCGCACGCGTCTCCGCGGCCCGGGTGCGCCCGGCACTGTCGCTGATTCTGATCAGCAGGGCGATCAGCAGCCAGCCGGCCACCAGCGACGAGCCGCCCTTGGCGAGGAACGGCAGCGCCTTGCCGGTCAGCGGGATGAGTCCCATGACGCCGCCGCCCACCACGAACACCTGGAGGGCCAGCGCCGCCGACAGCCCTACCGCCAGGAGCTTGCCGAACGGGTCGCGCACGTGCAGGGCCACGCTCAGGCCGCGCTGCACGAGCAGCGCGTAGAGCACCGTCACCGCCATCGTGCCCGTCAGCCCCAGCTCCTCCCCGACGGTGGTGAGGATGAAGTCGCTGCGGCCGGCGAAGCCGATGAACTCGGGGTGGCCCCGGCCCAGCCCGCTGCCGGTGACGCCCCCGCTGCCGAACGCGAAGAGCGCGTCGGCGAGCTGATGGGATATCAGCCCCGCGGGCCGCCGCTCCTCCGGCAGGAAGATGTCGAAGGGGTGCAGCCAGGCCACGACGCGGCCCTTGACGTGCGGCTCGGTCGCACCGGCCACGACCGCTCCCACCGCGGCCATCACCAGGCCGAACGCCACCCAGCCGAGGCGTTCGGTGGCCGTGTACAGCATCACGACGAACAGCCCGAAGAAGATCAGCGAGGTGCCCAGGTCCCGCTCGAAGACCAGCACCATCAGGCTCAGCAGCCAGACGGCCACGATCGGACCGAGCTGCCGCCCCGGCGGCAGCGGCACCCCCAGCACCCGGCGCCCCGGGCGCGCCAGAGCGTCCCGGTGGGCGACCAGATAGCCCGCGAAGAACACCGCCATCAAGATCTTTGCGAACTCGCCGGGCTGGAACGACAGCGGCCCCACGAGGATCCACCGCTTGGCACCGTAGGTGTCGCCGGGGAAGAGCGCCGGCGCCATCAGCAGCACCAGCGCCACGGCCATCATCGCGTAACTGTGGCGCTGGAGCGTGCGGTGGTCCCGCAGCACCAGCACCACGCCGGCGCACAGGGCCACCCCCAGGACCGTCCACATCAGCTGATCGGAGGCCGTCGCGCCCGAGCCCTCGAACCGCTCGGCGTACGACGGATCGAGCCGGTGGAGCAGCACCAGTCCTAGGCCGGACAGCAGAATGGTCAGGGGCAGGATCAGCGGATCGGCGTACGGGGCCCAGCGGCGCACGGTGAGGTGCGGCACCAGGGCCAGGCACCCCATGCCCACCGCGAACACGCCGAAGCGGTCGGGGAATCCGCCGCCCATGGACAGGCCGGCGTACGCGTAGCCGAAACAGCTGATCAGCACGGCCAGGCCGAGCAGCAGCGCCTCGCGGCGCCTGCGCCGGACCGCCAGGGAGCGCTCCGGACGCTCCTGGCTCTCGTCGCTTCCTTCGTCGCTTCCCTCACGTCGTACGGATTCCACGCTCACACTGGTAAAGATGGAGCGCGGCACCCGAAGGAAACCCGAGATTCCCGACCGAACCTTCAGGAATCGGGCCCTCCGGGCGCTCCGCGCCGCCCGCCGCCCGCCCGGGTGCGTGCGCACACACGGTGGAACGGGCGTAACCGCCCGACACCGCCCCGAGTTGACCCACAAGGACGAACGCACGCCACCACAGGACGGAGCAGTGGTACATCCATGAGCAAGCGCCAGAAGGGCCGCCGGCACCGCCGGGTCAACCGCACCCCGCGCCCGGCCGGCCCGGCCCGCCGGGCCCGCGCGTCCCTGCCGCCCGCGGCGATCCCCGCGCCCGGGCCGGCCCCCGCCCTCGGCCGCCACGCCGCCCGCACCTGGGAGGGCCTGCGGGCGGCGGGCGGGGCCGGAGCCTCCCTCGGCGAACTGCGCGCGGCGGTGGGCTACCAGGAGCGCACGATCGCCAAGCACGTCCAGGAGATTGCCGGGCACGGGCTGGCCGAGCTGCGGGGCGAGCGCTGGTACCCCCGGGAGCCGGCGGGGGCGGCGGCCCTTCTGGCGCTTGCTCATGGATGTACCACTGCTCCGTCCTGTGGTGGCGTGCGTTCGTCCTTGTGGGTC
>NZ_JBEYZW010000175.1:0-3833 GCF_040646215.1 Streptomyces sp. NPDC046215
GCGGGTCGTGGGGGGGCGGGCCCGGGCCCGCCCCGCCGTGCGGCCTTGGTGTCAGCCGCGCGGCCCGCCCGGCACCGTTCTGCGGCGCAGCCGGTCACCGGCCAGCGCCATCCGCCGCCCCTGCTGCCGCGCGGCGGCCAGGGCGTCCGCCGTGGGCAGGGCGCCCGCCGGGGACACCGGCGGACCGGCCCCGCCCGACGGCACCACCAGCGCCCCTGAGTGCTGGAGCACCTGATGGAGCGTGAGCAGCGCCGGCTCGCCCCCGGAGTGCGACCGGGCCGCGTTCACGAAACCGCCGGCCGGCTTCCCGGCCAGCGGCCCCGGGCCGGCCGCCGGTTCCAGCGCCTGGAGGAAACCCAGCAGCGGCGCGGCCACGGCCCCGGACCGCACGGGGGCGCCGAACACCACCGCGTCCGCCCACGCCACGTCCTGCGGAGTGACGGGAGCGGCCGGCGGGGCGCCGCCGGTCCGGCCAGGCAGGCCCGACTCCGCCGGGACGCCCGGGCCGGCGAGCCGGCGCAGCCGCACCCGGGCGCCGAGCTCACGGGCCCCGGCCGCGCACTCCTGCGCCAGCAGCCGGATCGGTTCGTCCTCGGCGCAGTGCACCACCGTGACCCGGCTGTGGCCGAGTCCGGCGGGGGCGGCCCCGGCGTCCGTCCGGGCCCGGGCGGACGCGTCGGCCAGCCGGCGGCCCAGCGTCCAGGCCGCCGTGAGCTCGGGTTCGCCGGCCCGCCCGTCGGGCCCCGAAGTGAAGGACAGCCCGTACGGGTTGGCACCCACGCCCTGGAACAGCGGGTCACCGGGCTCCGTGCCGAGCGCCCAGCACCCCCACCGGTAGGCGGTCTGATAGAGCGTCAGCAAGGTGGCCTCGCGGCCGCCCTCCCGGCTGGTGGCGCAGGTCATCCCCGTCACCACCCGGTCGGCCAGCGGCGCCTCCTCCCACAGGGCCGAGGCGGACTCCAGGAACCGCTTGAACGGTGAGGAGACGTTCCCGAAGTACGTGGGCGTGGCGAGCACCAGCCCGTCCGCCCACAGCACGTCGTCGGGCGAGGCCACCGCCTCGGGCCAGGACCGCGCCGCCTCGGGTGCCGCCTCGTCGGCGACGCGCCGCAGCCGCACCCGGGCCCCGAAGGACGCGGCGCCCTCGGCCGCCGCCTCGGCCAGGGCCCGCATGGCCCCGCCGCGGCTGTGGTAGACGACCGTGACCCGCGGGCTCACCGCTCCTCCCGCGCGCCGGGCAGGGGACGGCCGCGCAGCACCATCCGCACGTCGTCACCCAGCCGCCGCACCTCGTCCAGGTGCAGCCGCAGCCCCTCGGTGAGGGTGCCGGCCCCGAAGCCGTCGAGGACCGCGCGCCCGCCGGAGCCGAGCAGCATGGGCGCCACGTAGGCCACCAC
Organism: Streptomyces sp. NPDC046215; assembly: GCF_040646215.1. Taxonomy (NCBI): domain Bacteria; kingdom Bacillati; phylum Actinomycetota; class Actinomycetes; order Kitasatosporales; family Streptomycetaceae; genus Streptomyces; species Streptomyces sp. NPDC046215. Next base: position 1,398 of record NZ_JBEYZW010000175.1, read on the forward strand.
CCGGTCGAGCAGGCCCCGGCCGGCGAAGTCCGCGGCCAGGCGGGCACCGCCCTCCAGCAGCACCGAGCGCAGCCCGCGCCCGTAGAGCTCGTCCAGCAGCACGGCGGGGTCCAGCCGGCCCCCGGTCTCCGGCAGGACCAGCACCTCGTGGCCGCCCGGCAGTTGCGGCTTCGGCGCGCTGTCCCCGACGGCGACGAGGGTCGGGGCGGTGTCGTCGAGCACGCGCGCGCCGGGCGGGATGCTCCCGGTGCGGTCCAGCACCACGCGCAGCGGCGGCTCGCCCGGCACGCCGTGCCGCAGCCCCAGGTGCGGGTCGTCGGCGCGCAGGGTCCCGGATCCGACGAGCACCGCGTCGTGCGACGCGCGCAGCCGGTGCGCGTCCTCGCGGGCGGCCGGGCCGGTGATCCAGCGGGAGGTGCCGTCGGGCGCCGCCGAACGGCCGTCGAGCGTGCCGCCGAACTTCCAGGTCACGCACGGCCGGCCGCGGCGGATCGCGGTGAGCCACAGCTCGTTGACGCGCTCCGCCTCCTCGCGCAGCACGTCACCGACGACCTCCACGCCGGCGGCCCGCAGCCGCTCCGCGCCGCCCGCGGCACCGGGGTTGGGGTCCGGCACCGCGTAGAGGACCCGGGCGACGCCCGCGCGCAGCAGTGCGTCCGCGCAGGGGCCGGTGCGGCCCGTGTGGGCGCACGGCTCCAGGGTGACCACGGCGGTGGCGCCCCGCGCCCGGTCTCCGGCGGCCGCCAGGGCCTCGGGTTCGGCGTGCGGGTGGCCCGCTCCCTTGTGGAAGCCCTCCCCGACGACGGTGCCGTCCGGGGCGAGCACGACGCACCCGACGACCGGGTTGGGGCTGGTGCGGCCCAGGCGGGTGCCGGCCAGTTCCACGGCCCGGCGCATGGCCTCCCGCTCCGCGGGAGAGACGGCGGAGGTCGTCACGGCGTCTCCGCGAGGCGGAAGCCCATGGCGTAGATCTCCCGCTCGTACCAGCCGTGCCGGCGGGCGCAGCGGGCGAGGTCGCCGAAGCGGGTGAAGCTGCCGCCCCGGGCGACGCGGTAGGTCCCGCGGGTCACGGCGAGGTCGTCGGCGACGGACTCGCCGCCGGGGTAGGGGGCGTAGTCGTCGGCCACGTACTCCTCGACGTTGCCCGCCAGGTCGTGCACGCCGAACGGCGAGCGGCCCGCGGGGTGGACGCCGATCGGCGTGGTGGTCAGCGGGCCCTCCTCGACGGTGTTGGCGTTGCCGGGGACGAACGCGTCGCCCCAGGGGAACTCGCGGCCGTCACCGCCGGAGGCCGCGTACTCCCACTCGGCCTCGGTGGGCAGCCGGAAGGCGCGCCCGGTGCGCGCGGCGAGCCAGGCGGCGTAGGCGTCGGCGGCCTCGGCCGGCACGGTCCACACCGGGTGGTTGGCGAGCAGCTCCGGGTAGACGCCGAACCGCCAGCTCGTCGGCAGCCAGGTGCTGCCCGTGTCCTCCAGGAAGAGCCGGTACTCGGCGTTGGTCACCGGGTGCAGGGCGATCCGGAACGCGGGGAGGTCCACCTCGTAGCGGGGGCACTCCTTGGCGATCCACTCCTCCTCGACGCCCGCGTGGCGCCAGCGCGCGGTGACCGGGCCGGCCTCGGCCGGGTCGAGGCCCAGGCGGGCACGGGCCGCCGGGATGTCGGCCATCGGCGGGTCCTCGGGCCGGACGCGCGGGTCGCCCACCAGGCCCAGGACCGTACCGGCGGCGTAGCGGCGGGCGAACGGCTCGGCGGGGTCCTCCGCGAGGGCGACCAGCGCGGCCGGCTCGGCCCCGAGCAGGTCCCGGTGGGCGGCCAGGGCCTCCTGGGGCGCCCGGGCCACGAAGGTGTCGGGCAGGCCCATGGCCGCCCGGTCGGAAAGGGTGTTGGGGTTGGCGAGGACGACCGGCCGTGTACTGGTGGTCATGACTGTCTCCCGTGGACGGTCGGAACGGGGGCGCCGGCCGGCCGCCGAGCGGTACCGCTCCGGCCGGGGCCCGGTAGCCCGTGTCGTTGAGGTGGATGGGGACGCCGTGCCGGGCTCCGCCCGTACGCGCCGGGCCGGCGCCGGGGGAGGAGCGCGGCGGGACGGCGGGCTCGGCGCGGTGCGGCCCGGGCGCGGAGTGAGGGTGCCCGGCACGGCGCGGGTGCCCTGCGCGGCCGGCCGCGCGGCCGCGGCCCGTGGGCCGTCACGCGCCTGCCGGGTCCGGGCCGGAGGCCGTTGCCGCCCGCGCGGAGCACGGCGGTGCGGGCCACGGCCGGCCGGCGCCGTCGCGCGCACGGCTGTCGTCCGTGCGGCGGCCCGCACAGACGTCCATGGGCACCGTGGCCTGCGCCGGGCGCGGGTGCCGGGGGAGGCGGGCTGGTCGGGCCACCCGCACCACAGGGGGGCAAGGCTCGACACCACAGCCTGTTCCCGCTCCCTTTTGACCCCGTAC
>NZ_JBEYZW010000176.1:0-3661 GCF_040646215.1 Streptomyces sp. NPDC046215
TGTCGGGGCGTAAAGCGAAGCAGCCCCGACAACAGGCCCGCGGAGGCCCACCCCCGCACATTGACAGCCCCGCGCAGCGGACACGCCCCCGCGCAGCGGGAAACGGCGCCGCACAACGACAACGCCCCCCGCACTAAGACCGACGCCGACGCCACAGCGTCCCGGCCACCCCCAGAAACCCGGCCCCCAGCACACCCGCCCCCCACGCCATCACCCCCACGGGGCGCCGCGCCGCAGCGACCGGTCCCCGGCCGAAATAGCGGGGCGCGGGCTCCACCCGGGGGCCCGGCGTCGGGGAAAGGCCGGCGCCCAGGGAAATCGCCGCGGCGGGGTCGACCAAGCCCGCTCCCAGCGCGTCGTTCCGGCCCCCCGGCGGCGCGTCGCGCGCCGACGTCCTCAGGAGGTCGCGGATCTGGGCCGGGCTCAGGCCCGGGTGGGCCGCGCGGACGAGCGCCACCGCTCCCGAGACGAAGGCCGCCGCCGCGCTCGTCCCCCAGCCCTCGTAGTAGCGGCGGTCGGGGTCGGCGATCACCACGTCGACGCCGGGCGCGGCGACGGTGGCGTACCAGCGGCGGGTGGAGAAGGGGGCGCGGTTGCCGTAGCGGTCCACGGCGGTGGCGGCGATCACGCCGGGGTAGGCGGCGGGGTAGGAGACGTGGTCGCCGTGCTCGCCGCCGTTGCCCGCGGAGGCGACGACCACGGCGCCCTTGGCGAGGGCGTACTGGACGGCGGCGTCCTCGCGGGGCTGGGGCCGGGCGGTGTCGCTGTCGTCGCCGAGGGAGAGGTTGATGACGTCGGCGCCGTGGTCGGCGGCCCAGCGGATGCCGTCGGCGAGGGCGGAGCCCCGGGCGCCGCGGGCCCGGGACCGGGCGGGGTCGCCGTCCTCGAGGATGACGCGGACGGGAAGGACCTTCGCTTCGGGGGCGACCCCGAGGACCCCGTCGGCGGCGCCGTCCCCGTGGCCCCGGCCGGCGATGATGCCGGCCATCGCGGTGCCGTGCCGGGCCCAGGCACGGTCCCCGGGGCCGGCGCCGAAGCCGATGAGGTCCTTGCCGGGGAGGACCTGGCCGCGGAGGTCGGGGTGGCTGTCGTCGACGCCGGTGTCGAGGACGGCGACGGTTATGCCGGCGCCCTTGGTGGTGCGCCAGGCGTCCTCGGTGTGGAGGGCGTCGAGCGCCCACTCCTGGACGCGGATGGAGTCGGCGCGGGCGGGTGCGGCGGGCAGGAGGGTGACGGCCACGGCGAGGGCGAGCGCGGCCGTGCGGCGGGGTGCCGTCATCGCGCGGCCTCCCGTGCCGCCCGGCGGAGCGCCTGGTGGAGGCCCTGGTCGAGGCGGTCGGCGAGGGCGGCCGCGTCGTGGCCGAGGCCGGCCTGGGCGGGGGCGGTGGTGGCGCGCGGGTCGGTGGCGCGGGCGGCAGGCTGCGGGGGTGTGCCGGTGCGGGCGTCCGCGAAGCCGGTGACGGCGAAGACGACGGCGGGCAGGTCGGTGAGGACGGTGATGCGCCAGCTGGCGCGCTGGGCGTCGCCGAAGTGTGCGGCGGCGGTGCCGGGACGCGCGTACGGGCGGGGCATCAGGTCGGGCCTCTCGTCGAGGCGTTCGGCGGCGAACCGCTTGCGTAGGGCCCGCATGCCCGCGCCGTCGGTGGCCGTGACGAGCAGGCCGACGGTGGTGACGCTGGTGGAGGTGGCGTCGGTGTAGGTGGCCCGGATCAGGCGCTCGCAGCCCGCGGGGGCGAGGACCCCGGCGAGGAGGGGATCGAAGGCGCCCGCGCAGTCGCTGTCGGGGGCGACCGCGACGCGGGTCCAGTCGCGGGCCGCGCCGCCGGGGCCCGCCGCGTCGGCGTGCACGGTGCGGGGGAACAGGTCGTCCACGGGCACCGACCGCCAGATGTTGCGGCCCTGGGTGAAGGTCCGTTCCGCCGCGGAGCGCTCCCCCGGTGCGGCGCCGAGCCAACTTCCGGCGGCGGCGCCGCCGATGAGCCCGGTGCCGAGGACGAGGCAGACGGCGGCCGCGGCGGTGCGCACGGGTCCGCGACGGGGCGGACCGGCGGGGGCCGGGGGTTCGGCGGGGCGCGGCGGCGGGGTGGGCGCGGCGGCGGGCAGGGGTACGGAGACGAGCCGCGGCATGGGGTCCGTCTCGGTGCTCAACTGCGCTCCCCCTCGCGAGCCGGCTCGCCTCGCCACGGCCGATCGCCTTTCGGGGCAGGCCGGTTCGATTCCGGACATCCCGCCACCGGCTCCCGGCCCACGGCGTGTCGCCACTCTACGGGGCGGGCGGCGGGCTCGGCCATTTCGTCCGCGTCCGGCCCCTACCGGGCCCGGGCCCGCCTCTGGCAGGCTGCGGCGCATGTCATCTGCCGCCGCTGACCGGGCCCGTTACGAGCGGGCCACCGCCGCCCTGGACGCCCCGCTGGCGGTGGTCGATCTCCGGGCGTTCGACGCGAACGCCCGGGACCTGGTGCGGCGGGCGCGGGGCAAGCCCGTCCGGGTGGCTAGCAAGTCGGTGCGCTGCCGGGCGCTGTTGGAGCGGGTGCTGGAGCGGGACGGGTTCTCCGGCGTGATGGGCTACACGCTCGCCGAGGCTCTGTGGCTGGCGCGTTCGGGGATCCGGGACGTCCTGGTGGCGTACCCGTCGGCCGACCGGGCGGGGTTCGCCGAGCTGACGTCGGATCCGAAGCTCGCGGAGGCCGTCACGGTGATGGTGGACGACCCGGCCCAGCTGGCGCTGGTCGACGCGGCCCGGGCCGGGCGCGAAACGGTGCGGGTGTGCCTGGAGTTGGACACCTCGCTGTCGCTGCTGGGCGGGCGGGTGCGGTTCGGGGCGCTGCGGTCGCCGCTGCGCGATCCGGCGCGGCTCGCGGAGCTGGCGCGGACGGTGGCCCGCCGTCCCGGTTTCCGGCTGGTCGGGCTGATGGCGTACGAGGCGCATGTGGCGGGCGTGGGCGATGCGGTGGCGGGTCGGCCGGTGCGGTCGCGGGCCGTGCGGGCGGTGCAGGCGGTGTCCCGCAGGGAGCTGGCGGTGCGCCGGGCCGAGGCCGTGCGGGCCGTGCGGGCGGTGGCCGACCTGGAGTTCGTCAACGGCGGCGGGACGGGCAGCGTGCAGCACACCGCGGCCGAGGAGGCGGTGACGGAGGTCGCCGCCGGTTCGGGGCTGTTCGTGCCCCGGCTGTTCGACGGCTACCGCTCCTTCCGGGGCCGGCCGGCGGCGCTGTTCGCGCTGCCGGTGGTGCGCCGCCCGGGGGTGGGTGTGGTGACCGTGCTGGGCGGCGGGTACCCGGCGTCGGGCGCGGCGGGCCGGGACCGGCTGCCGCAGCCCTACCTTCCGGCGGGCCTGCGGCTGGACGCGCGCGAGGGCGCGGGCGAGGTGCAGACGCCGCTGACCGGGCAGCCGGCCGATGACCTGCTGGTCGGCGACAAGGTGTGGTTCCGGCACGCGAAGGCGGGCGAGCTGTGCGAGCGGTTCGCGTCGCTGGCGCTCGTCGACGGTGACCGGGTGGTGGGGACGGTGCCCACGTACCGGGGTGAGGGCCGCACGTTCCTGTGAGCCCGGGGCGCTGCCGCGCCTGGTGAGCCGGAAACGGCGAGTGGCCCGCCGGGCGGCCGGGGGGCTGCTGGCGTGCGGGGCCCGGGTGGCGGGGAGGCGCGCGCGGGCGTACGCGCC
>NZ_JBEYZW010000177.1:0-3642 GCF_040646215.1 Streptomyces sp. NPDC046215
GGCGGCGGACGTCGTCCGCCGCCGAAAGGCCGCCCCCGCCTCTCTCGTTCACCCCCGGGCGTGCGGGACCCTCACCCTCAGCGGTCGGTCCACAGGTTCCAGAAGACCGGCCCGTTGGCGCACTGGTACTGCGACCAGTGACCGCGGTCGACACCCTCCTGACCGGCCTCCATGCAGCCCCCGCGGGTCCAGTACTTCCCCCGGTGGACCGGCAGGTCGGCGGGCGCCTGGGCCGCGTGCGAGACGGCGGCCACCCGCGCCGGGGCGGCCGCCGCTTCGACGGCGTGGGACACCCCGGCGCCCGTCATCGAGGCCACCGCGGCCACGAATCCGATGACGGCGAGGGAGACGCGCTTGCTGTTCATGAGTGTGTTCCTTCCTCAGTGCGTGGAACCCGGCGAACCGCGGTGGTGACCGCCGCCCGCCGGATCCGGACAATCAGAGCTTCGACCGCCCGGTGACCCAGGCACATGGGTCATCCGCCCCTTCCCGCCCGTGCCGCGGGCGGGAAGGGGGCACACAGAGGCCAGGACCCACGGGTGGACCAGCCGCTGTCGCTCGCGCCTTTGCCTCAGCGGACGACGCGCACCAGCTTGTGGTTGGCGAACTCCTCCATGCCGTACGCGCCCAGCTCACGGCCGAACCCCGACCGCTTGACCCCGCCGAACGGCAGCTCCGCCGCGGTGCCGGCGGGACCGTTGACGAACACCATGCCGGTGTCCAGCCGCTCCGCGACCCGCCGCGCCTGCTGCTCGTCGTCGGTGTGGACGGACGCGCTCAGCCCGTAGGGGCTGTTGTTGGCGAACTCCACGGCCTCGTCCTCCGAGGCCACCTTGTAGACCATGGCCACCGGGCCGAACAGTTCCTCCTGGTAGGCGCGCATGTCCGGGGTGATGCCGGTCAGGACGGTGGGCTCGAACCAGCTTCCCGGGCGGTCCATGCGCTTGCCGCCGGCGAGGACCGTGGCACCCTTCGCGACCGCGTCCTCCACCTGCTCCGACAGCGTCCGGACGGCCTTCTCCGAGGAGAGGGGCCCCATGAACGTGTCCGGGTCGGTCGGGTCACCCGGCCGCACCGCCCGCACGGCCGCGGTGAGCCGCTCCACGAAGGGCTCGAAGTGTTCGTCCAGGGTGATGATGCGCTTGGCCGCGTTGCACGCCTGTCCGGCGTTGCCCATCCGGCCGGTGAAGGCGTCCCGCGCCACGCGGTCGAGGTCGCCGGTGTCCAGCACCAGGAAGGGGTCCGACCCACCGAGCTCCAGCACCACCTTCTTCAGGTGCCGGCCGGCGGTCTCGGCCACCGCCGCGCCCGCCCGCTCGGACCCCGTCAGGGACACACCCCGCACGCGCGGGTCGGCGATGAGGTCGGCCACCTGCTGGTCGGTCGCGAAGATGTTGGTGTACGCACCGCCGGGCAGCCCCGCCTCGGCGAAGACGCGCTCCATGGCCAGCGCGGACCCGGGGCACTGAGGGGCGTGCTTGAGCAGGATGGTGTTGCCCAGCATCAGATTGGGCGCCGCGAAACGCGCCACCTGGTAGTAGGGGAAGTTCCACGGCATGATGCCCAGAAGGGCCCCGACCGCTTCCTTGCGGACCACGGCCCGGCCGCCGGACGCCACGTCCAGTTCCTCCTCGGTGAGGAAGCCGGGGCCCTGCCGGGCGTAGAAGCGGTAGATCGAGACCACGGTGTCTATCTCGGCGTGTGCCTGGGAGACGGGCTTGCCCATCTCCTCGGTGATCAGGGCGGCCAGCTCGTCCCGCTGCTGGTCGTAGAGGTCCGCCACCCGGTCGAGCACGGCCGCGCGCTCCTTGGGGTCCGTCGCCCGCCAGCCCGGGCCGGCGTCGTGCGTGCGCGCGACCGCCCGGCGGATGTCCTCGCCGGTCGCCTCCGGGTATTCCCGGAGCGTCTCGCCGGTGGCAGGGTTGGTGACCCGGTAGGCAGTCATATCAGTGATCCTTTCCTGTCCTCTCCCCGCGAGGGGAGCGGGCAGACATCGCTCGTGGTTCAGGCCGGACCGGGGACGCCGGGCGCCCGCCCGGCCGGCCGGCCGGCCTCGCGAAGTCGGCTACCCGCGCCGGATCAGGTAATTCATACCGATTGCCCGCTGTCGTGCGGTCTTCTCCGCACGCCGCACGCCGCACGCCGCACGCCGCACGCCGCAGGGCCACGGAGCCGCGCCGGTCAGGACCCGCGCCGGTCAGGAGCCGCCGGGCGGGTCGCCGCGGAAGGCCACCGCGCCCTCGTCGGGGCTCCAGGCGGTGGCGAACGGCATGAGGTCCCGGATGGCAACGCTTCCGACACCCTGCGCGGAGGGAACGATGACGCGGATGCCCGGGTGGTAGTCGAAGAGCACCTGCCGGTCCCTGCCGCACGGCCCGATGACGCCCCGCCCCGCGTTGCCGACCGCGACGATGGCGGACAGCTCCCGGGCGCCGGAGGCACGCGCGGTGCCCAGCGCGACGAGCTCCGCGCAGGGGCCACCGGTGAAGTGGTAGACGTTGATCCCGCCGTGCATCGTTCCGTCGGCCGCGCGGACGGCGGCGCCGATGGTGTGGATGCCGTTCTCCCCGTCGGTGTTCGCCTCGACGATCCGTGCGGCGAACTCCACGAGCTCTCGGTCGGCGGCGGTCAGTTCGTGCATCGGCGGGCGCATGACCGCAGGCTAAAGGCGCACCGCCCGGCCCGCGAGCCGGCCGGGGCCGGCTCCGCGGCTGACGCGTTACGCGGCCCGGGCCCTCCGCCACGCCACTTCCTCTGCGGTCACCGGGGCCTGGATCCTGTCCACGTCACCCACGCGCAGGTTGTCCGGAGTGCTGTACTCGCCGTACGTGGCGATGACGGAGACGGCCACCTGGGAGCCGGGCTGCCAGAACGTCCGGTAGTACGGTGCGTTCCCCGGGATCTCCGGGACCTCCAGCAGGGGGACGCCGCGCCGCTCCAGCAGACGCCGCAGCTTCGCGAACCGGAGCCTGGGGGCGAACCGCCCGTACCGGGCGCGGAGCGTGTCGTTGACGAGCGTGCGGTCGCGGTACGCGAGCCGGTGCACCTGCAAGGTGAAGTGGTGGCCCGACCAGGGCTGACCGGCACAGGCGCGGTCCCAGAAGAACTCGGTGAGGCCGTAGTCGCGGTACATCCCGAGGTCACCGGAACGGCCCTCGGCGAAGTCCGGTCCCAGGACTTCGGTGACGCGCTCGGGGGAGTCCGCAGGGCGCGCGCCCAGCACGGTCCCGGTGGTGACGACGTCCATGTAGAAGGCCAGGGAGTACGGGGTCAACTGCTCTTCCTCAAGACGCTGCGGCCGCATGCGGTGCGGGCCCCCGGCGGGGCGGGCACCACCGACCTTACGGGGCTTCCGCGCCGCGCCGAGCACGGGTGGAGCCGGGAGCCACCGCGGCAGCCGGAGCCGGGCGGCCCGGCGGCGGCTCCCGCGCCCGCGAGGTGTTCCCGCAGGTCCGGGCGGCACGCCCGTCCCGTGCACCGAGGCGGCCGCGGCCCGGTCGCAGTCCGCTCCGGCGCCGGAGGCCGTGCGCCGGAGCGGCGAGCCCCTCTAGGGCGTGTCTTACGGATCAGCCCGGGGCCGCGACGCCCGGCACGGCACCTCGCCGCGTTGTCGCATCACCCGAGTACGCCCAGTACGCGGGA
>NZ_JBEYZW010000178.1:0-3553 GCF_040646215.1 Streptomyces sp. NPDC046215
GGGGGCGCGGGGGGCGGCCCCCACCCCGCCCCCGCGATCCGCGGGGGTTCGCCCCCCGGGGGGGGTTTGGGGGGCCCCCCCCCCCCCCAAACACCCCGTCCGGACAGGCCTAACGCCACCGGTACGGATCGTGGTCGCTCACCGCGAACACCGTCCCGTCCGGCGCCGCTCCGAACACCTTGCCCTCCGCCGCGACCGGCGCGGGCAGCAGCTCCAGATACCCCCGCCCGGCCCGCGTCAGCCGGGGTGAGGTCTGCCCGAGCAGCGCGCCGCGGACGGTGTCCACGGCCAGCAGCCGCCCGTCGGCCGCGGAGAAGTACAGCCGCTTGTCGGTGGCGACGAGCGGCGAACCGTTGGCCACGGCGGTGTCCAGCCGCCAGAGCTGACGGTCCGCGCCGACCGCCGTCAGCCCGCCGTCCGTCGACAGCAGGTACACCGCGTCACCCCGCGCCACGGAGCTCGCGGCGTTCAACGGCGCGCTGAGCCGCACCCGCGTCTCGCGCCGGGCGGCCGGGTCGTAGCGGACGACGGCCGAGACACGATTGTCGGTGTCCGCGGCCGTCAGCCAAAGCTCCCCGCCCGGGCCCGCGCCGACGGGCGTCAGGTCACCGTCCACCGTGCGCTGCCACAGCGACGTGCCCCGCACCGGATCGAGGGCGAGCACCTGGGTGCGGTGCCGCCCGGAGCCGTCCGGGGAGACGGCGTAGACGGGCCCGTTCCCGAAGGAGGAGAAGACGGGCCTGCGCTGCCCGGGGACGGCGTGGTGCCAGCGCTCCTTGTTGGTGGCGCCGTCGATCGCGGTGACGGTGCCGTCCCCCGCGACCAGCAGCACGGTGTCGCCCGCGTGGTAGACCCGCCCCGCGTACCCCGCCACGTGCCGGGTCCAGCGCGGGTCCCCCGAGGCGGGGTCGAGCGCCGTGAGCAGGCCCCCGTCCGGGGACAGGACGTGCACCAGGCCACCGGAGACGACGGGCGCGGCCGGAGCGCCCGTACCGCCGCGGCCGGCGGTATCCGGCTTCCGCCAGACGACCTTGCCGTCGGCGGGGTCGATCCGGGCCGCCTGCACCCCGGCCGCAGAGCAGTACAGCGCCGCCTTCCCGTACGCACAGAACCCGGCCCGGACCGTGCCCTCGCCCGCCGCGTCCGCCGGCACCGACGTCTCCCACGGCTGCCACTCGGCCCCGGCCGCGGTGGGCTCCACCCGCGGCGGCGGATCCAGCGCGTCCGCCCGGCTCAGCGCCCAGTACCCGCCCGCCCCCAGGGCCACGGCGGCCACAGCGGCGGCGACGAGCCACCGGGCACGACGCCGGGGCACGCCCCGCGCGGGAGCCGCGGCCCCGGGGTCGGCGCGCGGGGCCGGGACCCGCGCGCGCGTGGCGACGGCGTCGCGCGACACGGCGGACGGAACCGGCGGGCCCCCACGACCACCGCGACCGTCACAGGACTCACCGCCGTCACAGCTGTCATGGGGAGCGTGCGGCAGCCGGGCCATGATCGCGTCCGGGGTCGGGCGCTCGGCCGGATCCTTGGCCAGACAGGCGCGGATCAGCGGCACGAGATCGTCGGGCACCCCCGCGAGATCCGGCTCGTTGTGCACCACTTGGTACGCGACGATGTACGGGCTCTCCGATTCGAACGGCCCGCGCCCCGTCGCCGCGTGCACCAGCAGCGACGCCAGCGCGAACACATCGGCCGCGGGCCCCACCTCCCGCGGGCGCTGGAACTGCTCGGGCGCCATGAACGGCGGCGTCCCGATCAGCTTCCCGGTCTCGGTGCGCAGCTCACTGTCGTACGGGCGGGAGATGCCGAAGTCGATGACCTTCGGGCCGTCCTCGGCCAGCAGCACATTGCTCGGCTTCAGATCGCGGTGCACCACGCCCGCGCGGTGGATGTCGCGCAGCGCCTCCGCCAGACCGGCCGCCAGCCGGCGCACCTCGTCGGCAGCCATGGGACCGTTCCGCTTCACCCGCTTGGAGAGCGTGGGACCGGGAATGTAGAGCGTGGCCATCCAGGGCCGCCCGGCATCCGGATCCGCGTCCACGACCGGCGCGGTGAACGCACCGCTCACCAGCCGCGCCGCCGCGACCTCCTGCCGGAACCGCGCCCTGAACTCCGGATCCACCGCGTACTCGGCGTGCACCACCTTGACCGCGAGCCGCAGCCCCGACGCGGAGCGCGCCAGGTGGACCACGCCCATGCCACCGGAGCCGAGCCGCCCGTCCAACCGGTACTGACCGGCATAGACCGGATCCTCCGCTTCCGGGCCCGTGCCGGTTGCGCGCAGCGGCGGCATTCCCCCCACCCCCGTGTGTTTCGGCCGCTTACGGCGGCGGACGGAGCCTAATCGATGGCCCTGACGAAACCGGGGAGGCATGCCGCGCCTTGTAGCCTGCACATGCCATTCATGAAGAGCGCATGCGGCGGCGTCACCGCGCGCCGCGGGGGAGGGCCTCATGGCCGTCGATGAGATCAACGAGATCAACGAGAACGACCGGATCGATGAGAACGAGCGGATCGACGGGGACGGCGTGAGTGCCGAAGCCGCGTCGCTCTCGGCGCGGTCCGCCGGCACCATCTACTACCCGATCGCCCCCGGCGTGCAGGTCAACGTCCGCCGCGGACCCAACACCGGAAGCCAGATCGTCAAGGTCCTCGCGGCGGACTCCCGGGTCGCGATCCGCTGCCAGACCCGAGGCGAGACCGTCTCCGGCCCGTACGGCACGACCGACATCTGGGACAGCATCGCCCCCGGCCAGTACGTGTCCGACGCGTACGTCAAGACGGGCGCCGACGGATTCGTCACCATCCGCTGCTCCTGACCCGCGCGGCCTCTGCAACATCTGTCGTATCTCTCCCACCCCGTGGCCCGGGCCGTACGTCCGGCCCGGTGGCGATAATCGACGTATGAGCGATGAGCACGAGGCAGCGGGCCCGCAGCCGGAGCCGATCCGGTTCTTCGGTACGACCTGGGTCGACCACGACGGCGGTTACGCGCTGCGCCGGGTGGGGGCGGGCCTCGGCGCGCTGGTCGCGGCGGCGGTGGGGGCGTTCGCCCTGCGCTTCGGGTACGAGGGCCTGGCCGTCGCCAAGGTCGGCACCGTCGTGAACATGCTGGTGGTCATCGCCTTCGCGGTCTGCAGCTCGCTCGCCTTCCGCCGCACCTGGGAGGGGTTCGCGAACCGCCCCGACCCGGCGGCGGACCCGTCGGCGGAGAAGTCGATGCAGAGCATCCGGATGATCGGCTTCATCGGCTCCCTGGTCGCCTACGCCCTGCGCACGCTCACCGAGGCGCCGGGCGAGAAGATGCGCCGCCGGGAGTACGAGGAGGCCGTCGCCCGCTACCAGCGCCGCCGCACCACCCGCACGGGGAACCCGGCGGCCAAGGCGAAGGCCAAGGGCAAGCGGAAAAACCGATAGACACATGGCGCCACATGCGCCAGGAGTCGTGTAGTGTTCTCCGAGTTGCCACGGCGTCCGCGAGGACGGCGAGGCGGCCACTCACGCCGCACCGGCGGCAATCTCTACTGCACGGCCCCTTAACGGGATGGATTTC
>NZ_JBEYZW010000179.1:0-3464 GCF_040646215.1 Streptomyces sp. NPDC046215
GCGTCGGAAAGCCGCTCCACCAGCAGCATGCCGACGCCCTCCCCCCACCCCGTGCCGTCCGCCGAGGCCGCGAACGCCTTACACCGCCCATCAGGCGACAATCCCCGCTGCCGCGAAAACTCAACAAAGGTGGCTGGCGTGGCCATCACCGCAACACCGCCTGCCAAAGCCATAGAACATTCACCCGAACGCAGCGCCTGACCCGCCAGATGCAGGGCCACCAGCGACGACGAACACGCAGTGTCAACCGTCACCGCCGGACCTTCAAGGCCAAAGGTGTACGCAAGACGACCGGAGGCGATGCTGCCCGCGTTCCCGTTGCCGAGGTAGCCCTCGAAACCGTCGGGCACCGTGTGCAAGCGGCCGACGTAGTCGTGGTACATCACCCCGGCGAACACACCGGTCCGGCTTCCTCGCAACGAGACGGGGTCGATGCCCGCCCGTTCGAAGGTCTCCCACGCGGTTTCGAGGAGGAGCCGCTGCTGAGGATCCATCGCCATGGCCTCGCGGGGGCTGACGCCGAAGAACGTGAGGTCGAAGTCGCCCGCGTCGTAGAGGAACCCGCCCCTGCGGGTGTACGACGTGCCCTGACGGTCCGGGTCCGGATCGTAGAGCCGTTCCACGTCCCAGTCGCGATCCTCGGGGAAGTCCCCCGTGGCGTCACTTCCCGACATCACCAGGCTCCACAAGTCTTCGGGGGACCGTACGCCTCCGGGGTAGCGGCATGCCGCGCCGACGATGGCGAGAGGCTCGTCGGTCTCGGCGACAGTGGCTTGTGGGAGGGAAGACGCCGGAGTCGAGGTGCCGATGAGATCGGTGTGGAGGCGGTCGGCCAGGGCGGAGGGGTTGGGGTGGTCGTAGATCAAGCTCGGGGGCAGGCGCAGCCCCGTGATGGTTTGCAGTCTGTTGCGGAGTTCGACGGCGGTCAGGGAGTCGAAGCCGAGGTCGCGGAAGGAACTCTCGGCCCGTACGGTGTCCCCGCTGTCGTGACCCAGGATCGTCGCCACGTTGCGCCGCACCAGAGAGAGCAGTTCCCTGAGGCGGTCCGGTTCGGACATGCCTTCCAGACGGGTGCGCAGACCGCTCGCACTGCCCGCCGTGGCCGTTGCCCCACGTCGGCGGGCCGGCTCGCGGACCAGGTTGCGGAACAGGGGCGACACCGTGCCCGAGGCTCGCAGTCCTGCGGTGTCCAGCCGCGCCGGTACGACGAGGGGGGAACGCTCCGGGTCCAGTGCCGCATCGAACAGTGCCAGCGCCTCGTCCGTCGCCAGTGCCCGCAGTCCGGAGCGTGCCACCCGCGACCGGTCGGTGGTCCCGAGGCGGGCGGCCATGCCCTCGGCCTCCTCCCAGAGCCCCCATGCCAGCGCCAAGCCGGGCAGGCCCATGGCGCGGCGGTGGTGGGCGAGGGCGTCGAGGACGGCGTTGGCGGCGGCGTAGTTGCCCTGCCCGGCCGAGCCAGCGGTGCCGGCGATGGAGGAGAACGTCACGAACACCTTGAGGTCCATGGTGCGGGTCAGTTCGTGAAGGTGCAGGGCCGCGTCCGCCTTCGGGCGCAGCACTGTCGCCAGTCGTGACGGGGTGAGTGAGGCGAGCGTCCCGTCGTCCAGGACGCCGGCCAGGTGGACGACTCCGGACAGCGGGCGGTCGGCCGGTACGCTCCGCATCAGCTCGGCGACATGCGCCTCGTCGCCCACGTCGCACGCGGTGATCCGCACGTCGGCTCCCAGGTCGGTGAGCTCCTGGACCAGCTCGGCAGCTCCCGGTGCGTCCGGACCCCGCCTGCTGACCAACAACAGGTTCCGGACGCCGTGCGTTCCTACGAGATGCCGGGCGATGGCCGTTCCCAGCGCACCGGTGCCACCTGTCACCAGGACGGTGTCCTGTGCGTCGAAGGTCTCCGGGAGGGTGCCGGGCAGCTCAGCGCCGCTGAGTGCGGGAGTCGCGTGCGTTCCGGCCGTCGGGACCCGGACCAGCCGGGGTACGAGCAGTCGGCCATCGCGCAGGGCGATTTGCGGCTCGCCGGAGGCCAGGGCCGCGTCGATCGCCTCCGCGACGTCGTCGGAAGCACCCAGGTCATCGTCCGGGTGATCGCCCGGGTCATCGCCCAGGTGATCGCCCAGGTGATCGCCCAGGTCGAGGAGGACGACGCTGCCGGGGTTCTCCGCCTGGGCGGAGCGGCCAAGTCCCCAGACCGCTGCCCCCGCCAGGTCTCTTACGTCTTCTCCTGGACCGGCTGCCACAGCTCCCGAGGTCGTGATGATCAGTCGGCTGCCACGGAGCGTCTCGTCCTCCAGCCAGTCCTGCAGCAGGGCGAGGGCATGCGCAGCTGTCCTCTGTACCGCGTCGTGCAGCGGCTCGCCCTCGGTCGAGGGCCCATCGCAGGATGCGACGACGACCTCAGGGACATCCGCAGCCCCGGAGGCCACGGCCTCTCGCAGTGCGTTCAGGTCCGCGAACGCAGGGGAATCGTCAGACAACCGCCGCCGCGAGGAGTCACAGTCCGTCCCGACAATCGCCCACTGTCCCTTCTGTGACACGGGCCCGGCCGGAAGGGTGGAAATGGGCTGCCATTCGACCTCGAACAGTGACTCGTGCAGCCCTGACCCGGCTTCTGCCGCCGCACGCAGGTCATCCATCGAGACCGGGCGCAGTTCCAGCGATTCCATCGACGCGACGGGCATTCCCGTCTCGTCGGCCACGTCGATGGACACTGTTCGCCCACCCGACGAGGCGATGCGCACTCTCAGGGCCGTAGCTCCGGTGGCGAACAGCGACACGCCACTCCAGCTGAACGGCAACCCGCTCTCCTCCGACGCCGACTCCGACGAGCGGACGAGGGGCACCCCCTGCACTGCGGCATCCAACAGCGCGGGATGCAACCCGTAGGAGACCGCATCGTCCAACGCTTCCTCCGGCAGGCTGACTTCGACGAACACCTCGCCCTCGCGCCGCCATGCCGAGCGCAGCCCCTGGAACACCGGCCCGTAGACGAAACCGGCCACAGCCAACCGGTCGTACACGTCCTCCAAGTCCACCTCGACGACATCCCCGGGGGGCCAGGGGCCTGATGCCCAGTCGTGCCTGCCTGCTACCTCGCCCAGATCCGCAGTCAGCGTGCCCATCGCGTGGCAGATCCAGCCAGGATCTGTCGGGTCGACGAGGGCGGATTCGCTGTCGCTGCGGGAGTAGAGGCTCACCGTGCGTCGTCCGATGTCGTCTGTGGGGCTGACGGTGATTTGGAGGACGGTTGCTTGGTCGTCGGGGAGGGTGAGGGGGGTGTGGAGGGTGAGTTCTTCGATGTGGGGGGTGTGGGTGTGGTGCCCGGCTTGGAGCGCGAGTTCGAGAAAGGCGGTACCGGGGAGGAGGACGGTGCCGGCGACCGTGTGATCGGCGAGCCAGGGGTGGGTGGACAGGGAGATCCGGCCGGTCAAGAGGAACCCGTCCCCCTCGGCGAGAGCCACCGC
>NZ_JBEYZW010000180.1:0-3408 GCF_040646215.1 Streptomyces sp. NPDC046215
CACCGCCCGCCCCGGCGGGGGCCCCCCCCCCCCCCCCCCCCGGCCCGGGTTTTTCGCGCACCACACCCCCCAAAACCCCCCCGTCCGGCGATTGAGGACACCGCCGCGCAGCGGTGGTGCACCCCCACAACCCCGCCGGGCCGGCTAGGCCACCGGCGTGAGGAACCGCTGCGGCAAACACGCGTCGCACGGCCGGGCGTTGCCGGCCAGGAGCTCCTCCCGTGCCTGCGCGGTGGACAGGGTCTCCTCGTCACCCTTGGGCACCCAGCAACCCGCGTGGTGGACCTCGAAGAGCGTGCTGCCGGAGCGGCGGTGCGAGGTGACCGGCCAGACGGCGTTCTCCAGGTCCGCCCGGTAGGGGGCGCGCGCGGGGGCCGGGGCTTCCGCTTCCTCGAAGGGGTCGTCGGTGAGGTATTGGAGGACCGCGCTGCGCACCCACTCGCGCGGAGGCATGCCCGCCTCGTCGGCTGCCGCCGTGATAAGGGCGAGTTCGTCGTGACTGAAGAGCTGCTCCATGTCGCGGACGGTAGCAGCGGGACATCCTCCGGCGGGCCCGGTCCGGCGCCTTCGGAGAACCCGGCATATGCGCACGGCCAGCACACGAGCGCCGCACCGGGTGCGCCGTCGGCGCCCCGAAGCCCCCTCGCCCGCGTGTCGCGTGCCCACCGCCCGTCAACGGCACGGAAGTTCACCCCACGCCGGACCCTGATCGTCCGGTTCCCCCGGAGGACAGGGTTCCCCCGAAAGAGCGGAGGCCGCCCGTTCGCCTGTCAGCCTTCCGCATCCCGGCCCGGCGCCCCGGCCGCGAAGGCCGAGGCAGGGGACCGGATGGTTCGGTACCGCCCACAAATGATCTCGGTACCCGTACCGGTCCGGACCGTGCTGTTCGCGCCGCCCCGCACGCCCATGCTGTGACTGCGCCCTGGAGTTCGGGGCGTGCTCGCTCAACGGGAGGAACAGTGCCCAATACGCTCAACGGGGAAGACGCCCCCTCGCTCGGGGTGTCGGTGGAGCCGCTCGACGGCGTGAGCATCCGAGCCCGGGTCGACATCCCGGTCCAGCGCGCCGACGGCGCCTGGCAGCCCGGCCAGATGATCACCTTCACCGGGCTCGGCGACGGCCTCGAGCACGTGGCCGTGCAGTTCGGACCGATCGCCGAGGTCCCGTTGGTGAGGCTGCACTCCGAGTGCCTGACCGGCGACGTCTTCGGCTCGGCGCGGTGCGACTGCGGCCCGCAGCTGACCGAGTCGATGCAGCTGCTCGCCGCTTCCGGCGGCGTGCTGCTCTACCTCCGCCAGGAGGGACGCGGCATCGGTCTGTACAACAAGCTCGACGCCTACCGGCTCCAGGACAGAGGGCTGGACACCTTCGCGGCCAACCGCGAGCTGAACTTCTCGGACGACCTCCGGGACTACCGCTCGGCCGCCCAGATGCTCAAGGCCCTCGGGGCGACCCGCATCAAGCTGCACACCAACAACCCGGACAAGGCGGCCCAGCTGTCCTCGTACGGGATCGACGTCGCGGAGCAGATCCGTACCGGGATCTTCCGCAACGAGCGCAACGACCACTACCTGCGCGCCAAGGCCGAATACGGCGGCCACTCGATCGAACTCGTGGAAGGAACAGCGTGATCCAGCACCGGGGACCCATCAGCGGCATTGCGGCCTGGGAGAACGCGTACGTGGCCACGGCCGGCTACGACAACCAGGTCATCTGCTGGGACCAGCGGACCGGGACGGCCATCTCCCGCTCGTTCCACGACCACCTGGCGAACCAGTGCGCGTTCTCGCCCGACGGGCGCCACCTGGTCACCTCCTCCAGCGACTACACCGCCCGCCTGTGGACGGTGCCGGAGCTGCGCCTGGTCGCGGTCCTCGCCGACCAGGAGGACGACGTGGAGATGTCCGTCTTCCACCCGTCCAAGGAGCTCATAGCCACCGCCTCCCGTGACCACCGGGTGCGCGTCTACACCTTCACCGGGCAGCTCGTCGCCACCTTCACCGGGCACACCGCCGACGTGATCTCCGTGGAGTGGGCGCACGACAGCGACGAGCTGATCTCCTCCAGCGACGACGGCACCATCAAGCGGTGGTCGCTGGAGACCGGCGGCCTGGTGGCCGACCTGGACATGGACGGCGTCGAGACCGACACCATCGCCCTCTCCGCGGGCGGCACCATCTTCGCCGGCAACGACGAGGGCCAGATCATCGTCGTCACCGACGCGGGCCGCACCGTGCTGCCGGCCCACGAGGCGGGCATCAAGCGCCTGGTCCTCGACGACGCGCGCAACCTGCTGGTCAGCCTCAGCTACGACCGCACGATGCGGCTGTGGGACGTCGCCTCCGGCCGGCCCGAACTGCGCGACACCACCGCCCTGCCCGACGACGTCTGGCCCCGCTCCTGCGCGTTCGCCGGCGGTTCCCGGCTGGTCTTCGCGACGTTCGGCGCCGGCTACCGCGGCTACGACTACGAGGGCTGTTCCTGGGACTCCTCCGAGGTGCCGCCGACCCAGGGCGTCAACGCCGTCCTGCCGGCCGCCGGGGGCGCGCTGACCGTCGGTGACGCGGGCATCGTGCACCGCGACGGCGAGGTCGTCGCCCGCACCGGCAGCCTGTGCAACTTCCTCACCCCGCTGGGCGACCTGGTGCTCTCCGGCGGCCAGCTGGGCAAGGTCTTCGACGCCCTCACCGGGCGCGAGCTGTACCAGCACCGCTCCCCGCTCAACTGCGGCGCGACCTTCGAGCGCGACGGCGCGCGGTACGCGGTGGTCGGCGCGTACACCGGCGAGGGCCTGCTGCTGCGGCTGACCGGCCCGGGTGAGCCGGGCAAGGCTGAGCACGTGGCGGACCTGCCGCTGCACACCAACGCCGTCAAGGGCGTCGCCGTCTCCGGTGACCTCATCTTCTCCGTGGCCGCCGACGCCTCCGCCACCTGGTACCGGATCGGCGACCTGGAGAAGGTCACCACGATCGAGGACGCCCACGACCGGATCGCCAACGGCTGCGCGGGCCTGGGCGACGGCTACTTCGCCAGCGTCAGCCGCGACCTGAAGCTGCGCATCTGGGACCCGGAGCAGCGTGCCGAGGTCCTCGACACGCCGCACACGCACTCCATCAAGTGCGTCGCCGCCTCCGACGACGGCCGGTTCGTCGCCTCCGGCAGCTACAACGGACGGATCGCGGTCTACGACCGGATCGCCGGTGAGTGGGCGTCGGTCATCCGGCCCACGACCGCGGGCATCTCCTCCCTCACCTACGACGTGGAGCGCAAGGCGTTCGCCGCCTCGTCCTACGACGGCCAGGTGTACACGGCCGCCGTCTGAGTCGCAAACGGGGAGGGGATCGGGCCTACGGGCCCACCCTGGCAGGAGACGCGCCGTGTGCAACCCGGGAGGGAGGATCACGGATG
>NZ_JBEYZW010000181.1:0-3300 GCF_040646215.1 Streptomyces sp. NPDC046215
GGACGGGCTTTCAGCCCGTCCGGCGCTTGAGAACAGGGCACAGCAGCCCGTCCGGCGCTTGAGGACACCGCCGCGCAGCGGTGGTGCACCCCCGCAACCCGCCGGCAAGGCCCCCGCTACGCCGAGGTGGTCAGAATGTTCGGACAAAGTCTTGACGCGGTGTGGTGCGGGCCACTAGAACTCCACCCACATGCAGCAGCCCTGTACGGCACCCGCCGAAGCCCCCGCGGACAACGGTGACGGATGGTGACGGATACTTGGGCGGCTGGGCCCGCAGGACAGGGGTCCGGCCGCACCGTGACAGACAGTGAGAAGGGCGACTCCTCGTGGCAAGGGTTCGGACAGGCGTACGTGCGGTGAGCGCCGTGGTGGCAGCGGTGCTCGGCGCCACCCTGGCGGGGTGCAGCGCGACCGGCGGCAAGCGCGCGGAGGAGCGGGCCGCCAAGGCCGCCCAGGGGCGCTCGGCGGTCGACACGCCCCGCTGGACCTTCGCGATGGTCACCCACTCGGGCGATGGCGACAACTTCTGGGACATCGTCCAGAAGGGCGCCAAGCAGGCGGCCGTCAAGGACAACATCAGGTTCCTCTACGCCCACGACGCCGAGGGCAACAAGCAGGCGCAGAGCGTCCAGGCCATGATCGACCAGAAGGTCGACGGGTTGATCGTCACGCTCGCCAAGCCCGACGCCATGAAGGACGTCGTGGCCAAGGCGAAGAAGGCCGGCATCCCGGTGGTCACGGTGAACTCGGGCTCCGAGAAGTCCAAGGAGTTCGGCGCGCTCACCCACATCGGCCAGGACGAGGTGATCGCGGGCGAGGCCGTCGGCGAGCAGCTCAACGAGCGCGGCCGCAAGAAGGCCGTCTGCGTCCTGCACGAACAGGGCAACGTCGGCCACGAGCAGCGCTGCGACGGCGTGAAGAAGACCTTCAAGGGCGAGGTGGTGAACCTCTACGTCGAGGGCACCAACATGCCCAACGTGCAGTCGTCCATCGAGGCCAAGCTCCAGTCCGACAAGGACGTCGACACCGTCGTCACCCTCGGTGCCCCCTTCGCGGCCACCGCCGTCAAGGCCGCCGACCAGGCGGGCGGCAAGGTGGAGGTCGACACCTTCGACCTCAACGCCAAGGTCGCCGAGGACCTGCAGTCCGGCAAGCTCGGCTTCGCCGTCGACCAGGACCCCTACCTCCAGGGCTACGAGGCCGTCGACCTGCTGTGGCTCTACCGCTACAACCGCGACATGCTCGGCGGCGGCCGCCCGGTCCTGACCGGCCCGCAGATCGTCACCAAGGACGACGCCAAGACCCTCGCCGAGTACGCGAAGCGGGGTACCCGATGAGCGCGTCCACCGCCCCCGTGCACGACGAGCCGGACGAGCGGCTGCTCGGCCGCGGCCCGCTGCGCAAGCTGATGGGCCGCCCCGAGCTGGGCTCGGTCGTCGGCGCCGTCGCCGTCTTCGTCTTCTTCTCGGTCGTCGCGAGCAGCTTCCTGCAGGCGTCCAGCCTCTCCACCGTGCTCTACGCGTCCTCGACCATCGGCATCATGGCCGTCCCGGTCGCGCTGCTGATGATCGGCGGCGAGTTCGACCTGTCGACCGGTGTGATGGTGACCAGCTCCGCGCTGATCTCCTCGATGTTCAGCTACCAGATGACGGCCAACGTCTGGGCCGGCGTCGGGGTGTCGCTGCTGGTCACCCTGGCCTTCGGCTTCTTCAACGGCTACATGCTCACCCGCACCAAGCTGCCCAGCTTCATCATCACGCTGGGCACCTTCCTGATGCTCACGGGCCTGAACCTCGGCTTCACCAAGCTCATCAGCGGCACGGTCTCCACCAAGACCATCGGTGACATGGAGGGCTTCGACTCCGCCAAGGCGCTCTTCGCCTCCCACCTGTCGATCGGCGACGTCGACCTCCAGGTCACCGTCCTGTGGTGGCTCGGCCTGGTGGCCCTGGCCACCTGGGTGCTGCTCCGCACCCGCGTCGGCAACTGGATCTTCGCCGTCGGCGGTGGCGCGGACGCGGCCCGCGCGGTCGGCGTCCCGGTCAACAAGACCAAGATCGGCCTGTACATGGCGGTGGCCTTCGCCGCCTGGATCTCCGGCCAGCACCTGCTCTTGTCGTACGACGTGGTGCAGTCCGGCGAGGGCGTCGGCAACGAGTTCCTCTACATCATCGCGGCCGTCATCGGCGGCTGTCTGATGACCGGCGGCTACGGCTCGGCCATCGGGTCGGCGGTCGGCGCGCTCATCTTCGGCATGACGAGCAAGGGCATCGTCTACGCCCAGTGGAATCCGGACTGGTTCAAGTTCTTCCTCGGGGCGATGCTGCTGCTGGCGACGCTCCTGAACGCATGGGTCCGCAAGCGGGCGGAGGCCAGCAAGTGACCGCATTGGTGCAGCTCACGGACGTGAGCAAGTTCTACGGGAACATCCGGGCGCTCGAAGGGGTCTCCCTGGAGGTCCACGCCGGCGAGATCACCTGTGTCCTCGGTGACAACGGCGCCGGCAAATCCACCCTCATCAAGATCATCGCGGGGCTGCACCGGCACGACGCCGGCACCTTCGAGATCGAGGGCGAGGCGGCCCGGCTGGACTCGCCCCGCGAGGCCCTGGACCGCGGCATCGCCACGGTCTACCAGGACCTCGCCGTGGTCCCCCTGATGCCGGTCTGGCGGAACTTCTTCCTCGGCTCCGAGCCCACCCGGGGCGCCGGCCCGTTCAAGCGGCTCGACGTGCAGAAGATGCGCGAGACCACCCGCGCCGAGCTGCTGCGGATGGGCATCGACCTGCGCGACGTGGACCAGCCCATCGGCACGCTCTCCGGCGGCGAACGCCAGTGCGTGGCCATCGCCCGCGCCGTGTACTTCGGCGCCAAGGTCCTCGTCCTGGACGAGCCGACGGCGGCGCTCGGCGTCAAGCAGTCGGGCGTCGTGCTCAAATACGTCGCCGCGGCCCGCGACGCCGGCCTCGGCGTGGTCTTGATCACGCACAACCCGCACCACGCCTACCTCGTCGGCGACCGCTTCGTGCTCCTCAAGCGCGGCGCGATGGCCGGCAGCCACGCCAAGTCCGAGATCGCCCTCGACGAGCTCACCCGCCAGATGGCGGGCGGCAGCGAGCTGGAACAGCTCAGCCACGAGCTGGAGCGCGCCCCGGGACCCGACGTCATCGGCGGCCGGCCCGTCGAGGACGCGGCCGCCGCGGACGGGCCCGGGGACGTGGCCACCGTGCTCCCGTCCCCCGGATCGGGCGGGCGGAGCTGCTGGGCGCCGTCGGGGTCACCGAGGGTGAGCTGGTCGAGT
>NZ_JBEYZW010000182.1:0-3295 GCF_040646215.1 Streptomyces sp. NPDC046215
TGGGTGATCTGTTGGTAGTCGACGTGGTGGCGGGCTTGGTGGGCCCAGTAGTGGGGGGTGAGGGCCTCGGCCGGGTCAGCGGTAGTGATGAGGGGGATGGTTGGTGGGTGGTAGGTGAGGGTTTCGGCGGTGGCGGTCAGCTCGGGGAGTAGAGCGTCGAGGTGGGGGGAGTGGAAGGCACCGCTGGTCTGCAGGGCGGTGGTTTTGCGGCCCAGGCTCTGGAAGTGCGTGGTGAGGGTGTTTACCGTGTCGCGGTCGCCGGAGATGACGAGTGAGGTGGGGCTGTTGACCGCGGCGATCGATACCTGACCGGCATGGTCTTCGATCAGGGGGTGGACTTCGTCGGGGGTGGCCTGGAGGGCGGTCATGGCGCCGGTGGCGGGGAGGGTGTCCATGAGCCGGGCGCGGGTGGTGACCAGGAGTGCGGCGTCGGGCAGGGTGAGGATTCCGGCGAGGTGGGCGGCGGTGATCTCTCCGAGGGAGTGCCCGGCCACGCAGTCGGGCCGTACCCCGAACTGCTTGGTCAGCAGCGAGTGCAGGGCGTACTGCAAAGCGAACAACGCCGGCTGGGTGAACAGCGTCCGGTGGATCAGCGACCCGAGATCACTGTCGGCGGAGGGGAAGAGAACGTCGAGCAGGGGGTGCTCGAGGTGCGGATCAAGGTGGGCGCAGGCTTCGTCCATGGCCTGGGCGAAGGCGGGGAATGCCTGGTAGAGGCCGTGTCCCATGCCGGGGTACTGGGTGCCCTGCCCCGCACACAGGAAAGCCACCTTTCCCCCGCTGCCCGTGCCCCGGATCACGGAGGGATGCTCTTCACCGGCCGCCAGAGCCGACAGCCCGTCCAGAAATCCCTCCCGGTCCCCGGCGAGCACGACTGCCCGGTGATCGAACACCGACCGGCCCGACGCCAGCGAGAACCCCACATCCGCCAACGCCACATCAGAACGGCCAGTGAGCCAACGGCGCAGTTGCCCTGCCTGCGCCCGCAGAGCACCGTCCGACTTCGCTGAAACCGGCCACGGGAACGGCATCGGCAAGGGCTTGGCGGCTTCATCGTCGTCTTGGCCCGGCCCGGCCACGTCGGCCGCGCCGGCTTCGTCCTCGACCGCCGGCGCTTCCTCGATGATGACGTGCGCGTTCGTACCGCTGACCCCGAACGACGACACTCCCGCCCGTCGGGGCCGCCCCTCCACCCCCGGCCACGGCACCGCCTCCGTCAGCAGCCGCACGGCACCCGCATCCCAGTTCACGTGCGGTGACGGCTCGTTCACATGCAATGTGGCAGGCAACATCCCACGTCGCAGCGCCATCACCATCTTGATCACACCCGCCACACCCGCCGCCGCCTGGGTATGCCCGATGTTCGACTTCACCGATCCGAGCCAGAGTGGTTGTCCAGCCCGTCGCTCTTGCCCGTAGGTGGTGAGGAGAGCCTGCGCCTCGATCGGGTCGCCCAGCACGGTCCCTGTCCCGTGCCCCTCCACCGCATCCACATCACCAGGAGAGAGACGAGCATTGGCGAGGGCCTGGCGAATCACCCGCTGCTGCGACGGACCATTCGGCGCGGTCAAACCATTCGACGCCCCGTCCTGGTTGACAGCCGTCCCCCGCACCACCGCCAACACCTGGTGCCCAAGGCGCCGGGCATCCGACAACCGCTCCACCAGCAACATGCCGACGCCTTCGCCCCACCCGGTGCCGTCCGCCGAGGCCGAAAATGCTTTGCACCGCCCATCAGGCGCCAAGCCCCGCTGCCGCGAGAACTCAACAAAGGTGGTCGGCGTGGACATGACTGCTACTCCGCCGACCAGTGCCATGGTGCATTCATCGGCTCGCAATGCTTGGCATGCCAAATGCAAAGACACCAGAGATGACGAGCAAGAGGTATCGATCGTTACCGCGGGGCCTTCCAGGCCGAGTGTGTAGGAGATGCGTCCCGAAGCGATGCTTGCCGCGATGCCGGTCAGGATATGGCCCTCGGCGGCTTCTGGCTGCTTCCCGGTCCGGAGGCTGGTGTAGTCCTGTGGGTTGGCGCCCACGAAGACCGCTGTCCTGCTCCCGCGCAGAGACTCCGGGGAGATCCCCGACTTCTCCAGGGTCTCCCAGGCAGTTTCGAGGAGTAGTCGTTGCTGGGGATCCATCGAAAGAGCTTCGACTGGACTGATGCCGAAGAATTCTGCGTCGAAGTCGCATGCGTCGTAGAGAAAGGCGCCATGTCTTGTATAACAAGTGCCGAGTTCGTCCGGATCCGGGTTGTACAGCCGACTGAGGTTCCAGTTGCGGTCGGCAGGGAATCCCCCGACGGCATCCGCGCCGGAGGCGACCAAGTTCCAGTAGTCCTCTACAGACCGTGCTCCACCGGGGTAGCGGCACGCCATCCCGACGATGGCAACAGGCTCCTGTTCCCTCTCGGTGACCTCGTACAGACGTCGACGAGTTTTGTCCAGGTCGGCGGTCACTCGCTTGAGGTAGTCGAGTAGCTTTTCTTGAGTCACCACATGAATCACACCCTTAGCCCGCCCGGATGCGGGCGGGGCCGCTCTTCGACGACTCAGGCGAGTCCGAGATCGTTATCGATGAAATCGAGAACTTCAGAGGCCGTTGCCGAAGCAAGCGTGCCGGAAGTGGAGGCAGCGTCCGACGAGTTTCCGGGCCCGTTCCAGTGCAAGAGCATCGACTGCAGACGCGTGGTGATCCGGGATCGTGCCGCGTCATCCTGTTCGAAAGCCGTGAGAAAGGCTTCCAGCCTGTCGAGCTCTGCCAGCGCCGATGTGATTGACGTGGGTCCGTTGTTCTGAAGGATTTCCGTCTTCAGATGTTCTGCCAGTTCAGCGGGCGTCGGGTAATCAAAGACAAGTGTTGAAGGGAGCCGGAGTTCGGTGGCGCCATTGAGTCGGTTGCGGAGTTCGATGGCAGTGAGGGAGTCGAAGCCCTGGTCGCGGAAGAGCGTGTCGGGGGTGACGTCATCGGTATGGGAGTGGCCGAGGACGGTGGCGGCATTGGACTGCACGAGGGTGAGGAGAGTGTGGAGCTGTTCGGCGGGAGCCTGATCCATCAGGAGTGTTCGGAGGGGGCGAAGAGGACGGGCCGGCGCTGAAGGACGGTTTGTGGTGGGGGTGTGGTGGTGGGTTGTGGTGGTGAGGTTTTGGAGGAGTGGTGGGGTGGGGGTGTGGTGGGTGGTGAGGTGTGCGGGGAGGAGGGTGGGGTGGTGGGTGTGGGTGGTGGCGGTGTCGTAGAGGGTGAGTGCTTCGGGGGTGGTCATGGGGTGGAGGCCGGTGCGGTTGAGGCGTGTGTG
>NZ_JBEYZW010000183.1:0-3255 GCF_040646215.1 Streptomyces sp. NPDC046215
CGGGCTGGTAAGGGCTGAGCTCAGCCCATACCAGCCCGTCCGGCGTTTGAGGACGCGCCCGCAGGGCGCCCGCCGCCGCAGGCGGCTACGGCGACCCGCGGCCGAAGTCCTGCCGGACAGGCCCCGGCGCTCGCCGCCCCGGCGGCAACGGCCTACTTCGCCTGGCGCGCAGCCACCGGCTCACCGGACGTCCCGTCCACGACCTTCCGGTCGTCCAGCGGCTCGTCCAGCGTCACCGTCTCCTCGAACCGCTTCGCGACCGTGATGCAGGGGCGGCCCGGGTGCTTCTCCGTGCTGGTGACCTTGACCGTCACCGCGGACCCGGACTGCTCGGCGGAGGCCGCGAAGCTGTGGCACACCCCGCCCCAGAAGTGCAGAACGAGCTTCTTCCCGTCCTCGCTGTACTGGTCCACCTGGACCGGCTTGGACTTGCCGCCCGACGCGGGCCCGTCCGAGGGGGCCGCAGAGGGAGCCGACGGCTTCGCGAGGAACCGCGGGTCCACCGCCGGGTAGGTCACCGGCACCGTGCCCCCCTTGCCGGCCTTGCCGTCCGAGCCCGGCTGCCCGACCTCGAAGACCCACGACGGCACCAGCGCCTGCCGCCCGCCCACGAACTGCGAGGCCAGCGCGAAGGTCGCGCTCCGCACCACCGAGGGCTCGTCCGACGCCGACTTCCCCGGGCACGGCACCGTCCCGTCCTTGCCGTGCGGCATCGCCGTCGCACAGCCGCCGACGGACACCTCACCGGGGCTCTGCCCCCTGTTCAGCTGCGCCAGCGCCTCGTCCGCGCCGATCAGCGGGTACTCCGCCCCCTTCGGCGGCATCTGCAACTGCCCGCCGCCGCTCACCACCCGCGCGTCCGCGCCGACCTCCAGCCGGGTCTGCCAGCCGTGGGTGGGCGTGCCGTTCACCACCGGATCGGCCTGCACCGCCCGCACCGCCCCGAACAGCGACCGTGCGTCGGTCTTCGCGCCGTCCTGGCCGAGCGCCTTCAGGACGGGCGCGGCCACGCTCCTCGCCTTCTCCTCCGACACCGGCTCCCCCTCGCCCTCACCGGAGCCGTTGCGGTACTGCGGGCAGCCGACCGCCGCCGCGGGGTCGGGACCCTGGCCCTTGCCCAGCCCCTTCTCCGCGCCCGAGGGCTCCACGCACCCCGCGCCGCCCGGCGTCCCGTAGCGCGAGAACGCCCAGTTGCCCGGGCCCTTCCGGCTCACCTGGAGCGTCGGCTCGTTCGCGCCCGGAGCGCCGCCCACCCGCCACACCCCCTGCTCCAGCCGGGGGGAACCCGGCACCGACAGGGCCTTGGCCAGCGAGGCCACCTCCTCCCGGGACACCTCGCCGCGCGGCAGGCGCACGGGGGCCGTCCGCGGCCCGTCCGGGAGCTTCCCGGCGGCGCGGTAGCGCACCCCGTTCGGATCCGGCTCGCCCACCGCGATGCCCTGGGACGAGCCCGGCGCGCGGTGCCCGTCCAGCGCGAGCGGCGGGGGAGAGCCGTCACCGCCCGGCGGCCCGGCCGTCTTCGGCCCCTCGCCGTCCCCCGCCGTGGCGGCCCAGTACGCGCCGCCGCCACCGGCCAGCAGGACGGCCGCCGCCACCGACGCGACCGCGAGCCGCGGGTGCTTCCGCCGCCCCGTGCCGTCCGGGGTGCGATCGGGGGTGCTCTCCGGCGTGCCGCCTTCGGTGCTCACCACATCGCTCCTTCGCTCCGCTCAATGTCTGTACTGCCGTATCCCCCGAGAAGGGGACGGCATTGGGACGGAGCGGAGGAGCGAGTGGTTCCACCGGGCCCGGCGGCCGGCTCAGTCGCCGTACTCGGACATGCTCTCCAGCAGGCGCGCCGACCCCGCCGGGACCGACACCCCCCGGATGCGCGACGGCGGAACGGCCCCCGGGACCTGCGGGGCCCCCGGGGCCCAGTGCGGAGCCATCCGGGCCCCCAGGCCGCGCAGGTCCTCCAGTGACTCCGGCTCTGCTTCGGTGAACGTGACGTCCTTCACAGGGTTCGGCATACCGGCACCGTACGCACGGCGCGCCACGTGAAGAAAGGGCTACTATTTGGTAATTTTGTCCGTTCGGTGGCTGGATCCAGCCCTAGGTGCGGGCCCCCGAACCGATAGCGTGGTGTGGCTCATCCTGTTTTCGTCCTGTCACTCTCGCCCTGCAGGAGCAGACCCGCCGTGCGTATCGCTGTCACCGGCTCCATCGCCACCGATCACCTGATGACCTTCCCCGGCCGTTTCGCCGATCAGCTCGTGGCGGACCAGCTGCACACCGTCTCGCTCTCCTTCCTCGTCGACGACCTCGACGTGCGCCGGGGCGGCGTGGCTCCCAACATCTGCTTCGGCATGGGCGTGCTGGGCCTGCGCCCGATCCTCGTGGGCGCCGCCGGCGCCGACTTCGCGGAGTACCGCGCCTGGCTCGACCGGCACGGCGTCGACACCGCCTCGGTCCGGATCTCCGAGGTCCTGCACACCGCGCGCTTCGTCTGCACCACGGACACCGACCACAACCAGATCGCGTCCTTCTACACCGGCGCGATGAGCGAGGCCCGCCAGATCGAGCTCCAGCCCGTCGCCGACCGCGTCGGCGGCCTCGACCTCGTCCTGATCGGCGCCGACGACCCCGAGGCGATGATCCGCCACACCGAGGAGTGCCGCGCCCGGGGCATCGCCTTCGCCGCCGACCCCTCCCAGCAGCTGGCCCGCATGGACGGCGACGACATCCGCGTCCTCGTCGACGGCGCCGCGTACCTGTTCACCAACGAGTACGAGAAGGCCCTCATCGAGTCCAAGACCGGCTGGTCGGCGGAGGAGATCCTGGCCAAGGTCGGCACCCGCGTCACCACGCTGGGCGCCCGCGGCGTACGCATCGAGCGGGCCGGCGAGCCGGTCCTGGAGATCGGCTGCGCCCAGGAGGAGGCCAAGGTCGACCCCACCGGCGTCGGCGACGCCTTCCGCGCGGGCTTCCTCGCGGGCCTGACCTGGGAGCTGTCCCTGGAGCGCGCGGCCCAGCTGGGCTGCATGCTCGCCACGCTCGTCATCGAGACGCTGGGCACCCAGGAGTACGAGCTGCGCCGCGGCCACTTCATGGAGCGCTTCACCAAGGCGTACGGCGACGAGGCGGCGGCCGAGGTCCGCGCGCACCTGGCCTGAGCCGGCCGCCTGCGGCGCGTCCGTCATTGCCGCCTGCGGCGGCTGCCTCACCTTCGGCGGGAACACCATCCGGACCGAGACGGAGTCCTACCGCCTCGCTCAG
>NZ_JBEYZW010000184.1:0-3242 GCF_040646215.1 Streptomyces sp. NPDC046215
GGGGTGAGGAGCTCGTCCCCCGGGTCGGCGGTGGCGGTGATGAGGGGAATGCGGGGCGGTTGGTAGGTGAGGGTTTCGGCGGTAGCGGCCAGCTCGGGGAGTAGAGCGTCGAGGTGGGGGGAGTGGAAGGCACCGCTGGTCTGCAGGGCGGTGGTCTTGCGGCCCATGTCCTGGAAGTGGGCGGTGACAGCTTCGACCGCGCCGTGGTCGCCGGAGATGACGAGTGAGGTGGGACTGTTGACCGCGGCGATCGATACCTGACCGGCATGGTCTTCGATCAGGGGATGTACTTCGTCGGGGGTGGCCTGGAGGGCGGTCATGGCCCCGGTGGTCGGGAGGGTGTCCATGAGCTGGGCCCGCGTGGTGACCAGAAGCGCCGCGTCGGGCAGAGACAGGATGCCGGCGAGGTGGGCTGCGGTGATCTCCCCCAAGGAGTGCCCGGCCACGCAGTCGGGCCGTACCCCGAACTGCTTGGTCAGCAGGGCGTGCAGGGCGTACTGCAAGGCGAACAGCGCCGGCTGCGTGTAGAGCGTCTGGTGGATCAGCGACCCGAGATCACTGCCCGGGGAGGGATAGAGGACGTCGAGCAGGGGGTGGTCAAGGTGGGGGTCGAGGTGGGCGCAGGCTTCGTCCATGGCCTGGGCGAAGGCGGGGAACGCCTGGTAGAGGCCGTGTCCCATGCCGGGGTACTGGGTGCCCTGCCCCGCACACACGAAGGCCAGCTTCCCCCCACCGCCCGTGCCCCGGATCACGGAGGGGTGCTCTTCACCGGCCGCCAGGGCGGAGAGGGCGTCGAGGAATCCGTCCCGGTCCCCGGCGAGCACGACTGCCCGGTGATCGAATACCGACCGGCCCGAGGCGAGCGAGAACCCCACATCCGCCAACGCCACATCAGCACGACCGGTCAGGAACTCCCGCAGCTGCCCCGCCTGCGCCCGCAGAGCACTGTCCGACTTCGCTGACACCGGCCACGGCAACGGCATTGGCAGTGCTGATGAAGGCGTCTCGCCGTCCTCCTGGTCCAGGTCACTGGACTCCTCGGCGGGTGCCTGTTCGATGATGACGTGCGCGTTCGTCCCGCTGACGCCGAACGAGGAGACTCCTGCCCGGCGGGGCCGTCCGTCCGTCTCCGGCCAGGGCACCGGCTCCGTCAGCAGCCGTACCGCGCCCGCGTCCCAGTTGACGTGCGGCGAGGGTTCATCTACGTGCAGGGTGCGTGGGAGTGTCCCCTTGCGGAGCGCCATCACCATTTTGATGACGCCTGCTACCCCGGCGGCCGCCTGGGTGTGTCCGATGTTCGACTTCACCGATGCGAGCCAAAGTGGTTGTCCAGCCCGTCGCTCTTGCCCGTAGGTGGCGAGCAGGGCCTGGGCTTCGATCGGGTCGCCGAGCGTCGTACCGGTGCCATGTGCCTCCACCGCATCCACGTCGGCAGGAGAGAGACGAGCGTTGGCTAGGGCTTGGCGGATCACTCGCTGCTGTGACGGGCCATTCGGCGCCGTCAGACCATTGCTCGCCCCGTCCTGATTCACCGCGCTGCCCCGTACTACCGCCAGGACCTGGTGCCCGTTCCGGCGAGCATCGGAAAGCCGCTCCACCAGCAGCATGCCGACACCCTCGGCCCACCCCGTACCGTCCGCCGAGGCCGAGAACGCCTTGCACCGACCATCAGGTGCCAAACCCCGCTGGCGGGAGAATTCGATGAAAGTCAGCGGCGTGGACATGATGGTGACGCCGCCGGCCAGGGCCATGGAGCACTCTCCGGCTCGTAGGGCCTGACAGGCCAGGTGCAAGGCGACCAGCGACGATGAGCACGCCGTGTCCACTGACACCGCGGGCCCTTCCAGACCGAGGGCGTATGCGATGCGACCGGAGGCAATACTGCTTGAACTACCGGTAAGGACAAAGCCCCCATGGGTGTCCGGCTCGCGTTGGACGAGTGAAGCATAGTCCTGAGAGTTGAGACCGGTGAAGACTCCGACCTGCCCGGCTCGGAGAGTGTCCGGGCTGATATTTGCTCCTTCGAGAGTTTCCCAGGCGGATTCCAGCAACAGTCGCTGTTGGGGATCCATCGCCAGCGCTTCTCGCG
Organism: Streptomyces sp. NPDC046215; assembly: GCF_040646215.1. Classification (NCBI taxonomy): domain Bacteria; kingdom Bacillati; phylum Actinomycetota; class Actinomycetes; order Kitasatosporales; family Streptomycetaceae; genus Streptomyces; species Streptomyces sp. NPDC046215. Next base: position 2,090 of record NZ_JBEYZW010000184.1, read on the forward strand.
GACTGATACCGAAGAAGCCGGCGTCGAAGTCACCGGCGCTGTAGAGGAACCCGCCTTGCCGGACATACGAGGTTCCGGCGTGGTCCGGGTCCGGATCGAAGAGTCGGTCCAGGTCCCAGCCGCGGTCCGTCGGGAAGTCGGCGATTGCGTCCTGTTCCGTGACGAGAAGTTCCCAAAGCCCCTCCGGGTTCCGGACGCCCCCAGGGAATCGGCACCCCATGCTGATGATCGCAATCGGCTCGTCATGAGTGGTCGACCCGACGAGCGCGGGGGTGCTGACTTCGGGGGCAACACCGCCCAGCAGCTCGGTGTGCAAACGCTCGGCGAGTTTGAGGGGCGACGGGTGATCGAAGATGAGAGTCGCAGGAAGGCGAAGCCCAGTAATAGCTGCAAGGCGGTTACGGAGCTCGATGGCGGTGAGAGAGTCGAAGCCGATTTCCCGGAAGGGGAGCTCGATAGGGATCGAGTCAGGTGTTGCATGCCCGAGAACGATCGAAGATTGTTTGCGGACGTTATTCAAGAGCGCCGCATGTTGTTCTGCTGTGCTTTTAACGATCAACTGTTGCCGGAGCGTTGCTGCGGCGGATGGCTGAATGTTGAGCGACGAATCATGCTGCCGAGCTTCTGGAATGTCCTGGACGAGCGCGAGTCCCCCGGGACCATGCGCCGGACCGAATGTTTTCCAGTCGATGTTCGCGAAAATGAATTGCGGTTCAGGCTGACTGACAGCTCGCTCGAACCCGGCGAGAGCGAGCTGAGGATGCATAGGGAGAACACCGCGTCGGTGAAGAAGTTGATGGGTCGACTCGGCGCTGGCGAGTCCATCGCCGTCCCATAGTCCCCAGGCGATGGAGGTGGCGGGGAGTCCTTGGGTGTGGCGGTGGGTGGCGAGGGCGTCGAGGTAGGCGTTGGCGGCGGCGTAGTTGGCTTGTCCGGGTGAGCCGAAGGTGGCGGCGGTGGAGGAGAAGAGGATGAAGGCGTCGAGGGGGAGGTGTTGGGTGAGTTCGTGGAGGTGGTGGGCGGCGTGGGTTTTGGGGGTGAGGACGTTGGTGAGGTGGTGGGGGGTTTGGGTGGTGAGGGTGCTGTCGTCGAGGGTGCCGGCGGTGTGGATGACGGTGGTGAGGGGGTGTTCGGGGGGGATGGTGTTGAGGAG
>NZ_JBEYZW010000185.1:0-3078 GCF_040646215.1 Streptomyces sp. NPDC046215
TCCGCGTTTCTCACGTCCCCCCCCCCCCACCACCACCACAATATCTTAAACCCCGCGGGGGGGGGGGGGTGTGGTTACCCCCACCACCCCCCCCCCCCGCCGCATGCATTTGTTATGTGCGCCGTGTGGAGCAATTCGAGGAGTCTGGGAAGATGGGGGCGACGATGAACGTCGCCCCCTAGGTCAGGGCTCCCCTCGCCCACCCGCACATCACAAGGAGCGGACAGATGCCCATCGCAACCCCCGAGGTCTACAACGAGATGCTCGACCGGGCGAAGGCAGGCAAGTTCGCCTACCCGGCCATCAATGTGACCTCGACGCAGACTCTGCACGCCGCCCTGCGCGGCTTCGCCGAGGCGGAGAGCGACGGCATCATCCAGATCTCCACCGGCGGTGCGGAGTTCCTGGGTGGTCAGTACAGCAAGGACATGGTCTCGGGCGCCGTCGCGCTCGCCGAGTTCGCGCACATCGTCGCCAAGAAGTACCCGGTGAACATCGCGCTGCACACCGACCACTGCCCGAAGGACAAGCTCGACGGCTACGTCCGTCCGCTGCTGGCCATCTCGCAGGAGCGCGTCGCCGCCGGTCAGAACCCGCTCTTCCAGTCCCACATGTGGGACGGCTCCGCCGAGAAGCTCGACGAGAACCTCGCCATCGCGAAGGAGCTCCTCGCCGAGGCCGTCAAGGCGAAGATCATCCTTGAGGTCGAGATCACCCCGACCGGTGGCGAGGAGGACGGCGTCACCCACGAGATCAACGACGAGCTCTACACGACCGTCGCGGACGTCGAGCGCACCGCCGAGGCCCTGGGCCTGGGCGAGCACGGCCGCTACCTGCTGGCCGCCTCCTTCGGCAACGTCCACGGCGTCTACAAGCCGGGCAACGTCGTCCTCCGCCCGGAGCTGCTCCGTGAGCTCCAGGACGGCATCGCCGCCAAGTCCGGCAAGGCCGACCCGTTCGACTTCGTCTTCCACGGCGGCTCCGGCTCCACCGCGGAGGAGATCCGCGTCGCGCTGGAGAACGGCGTCGTGAAGATGAACCTCGACACCGACACCCAGTACGCCTTCACCCGCCCGGTCGCCGGCCACATGTTCGCCAACTACGACGGTGTGCTGAAGGTCGACGGCGAGGTCGGCAACAAGAAGACCTACGACCCGCGCACCTGGGGCAAGCTGGCCGAGGCCGGCATGGCCGAGCGCGTCACCAAGGCGTGCGCCGACCTGCGCGCCACCGGCACGAAGCTCAAGTAGTTTCCCGCCGCCTGAAAAGGGCCCGGCCCCCGCTCCTCACGAGCGGGGGCCGGGCCCTTTCACTGGCCGGGCGGCGCCCGCCGGGGGATGATCCGGGCATGAGCGACTCCGCAGGGGACCGCGAGACCGGGCCGCACGGCGTCCGGCTCGGCACCGCCGCCGGGCGCTGGGTACTCCTGACGGCCGTACTCGGCTCGGGCATGGCCATGCTCGACAGCACCGTCGTCAACGTCGCCCTGCCCCACATCGGCCGCGACCTCGACGCGGACCTGGCCGTCCTCCAGTGGACCGTCAACGCCTACATGCTCACCCTCGCCGGGCTCATCCTGCTGGGCGGCGCCCTGGGGGACCGGTTCGGCCGGCGGCGGGTGTTCGTGGTCGGCGTGGTGTGGTTCGCCCTCGCCTCGCTGCTGTGCGGGCTGGCCCCCGACGCGGGCGTCCTCATCGCCGCCCGGGCCCTCCAGGGCGTCGGCGGCGCCCTCCTCACCCCCGGCTCCCTCGCCCTGATCCAGGCCGTCTTCCACCCCGACGACCGGGCGGGCGCCGTCGGCGCCTGGTCGGGCCTCGGCGGGGTGGCCGCCGCCGTCGGCCCCTTCGTGGGCGGCTGGCTCGTCGACGGGCCCGGCTGGCGCTGGGTCTTCCTCATCAACCTGCCGCTCGCGGCCGTCTGCGTCCCCGTCGCCCTCCGGTACGTCCCCGAGACCCGCGACCCCCGGGCCCGCGGCCGCTTCGACGTACTCGGCGCGGCGCTCGGAGCCTTGGCCCTCGGCGCCGTCACCTATGCCCTGATCGAGGCCCCCGAGAAGGGCGCCTCCCCCTGGGTGATCGGCCCGGCCGTCGCCGGAGTGCTGCTCGGCGTGGCGTTCGTCCGCGTCGAGAGCCGCAGAGCCGACCCCATGATGCCGCTGGAGGTCTTCTCCACCCGGATGTTCTCCGCGGTCAACGGCGTCACGGTGTGCGTGTACGCGGCCTTCGGCGGCTTCTTCTTCCTCTCCGTGCTCCAGCTCCAGGTCGTCGTCGGCTGGTCGGCACTCGCCGCGGGCACCGCCCTGCTCCCCACCACCGTCCTGATGCTCCTGCTGTCCGCCCGCTCCGGCCGGATCGCCCAGCGCATCGGACCGCGCGTCCCCCTGACCGTCGGCCCCTTCCTGTGCGCGGCCGGAATGCTGCTGATGACCCGCGCGGGGTCCGGTGCCGTGTACTGGCGGGACGTCCTGCCCGCGCTCGTCGTCCTCGGCCTGGGCATGGTCGTCCTGGTCGCCCCGCTCACCGCGACGGTCCTCGCCTCCGTCGACGTCGCCCGCGCGGGCCTCGCCAGCGGCATCAACAACGCGGCGGCCCGCGCGGCCGGCCTCGTGGCGGTGGCCGCCCTGCCGCTCCTGGTGGGCATGGGCCCTGACGCGTATCGCGATCCCGCGGCGTTCTCCGATACGTTCCGCAAGGCGATGCTTTGGTGCGGGGGCACGTTGGCCTTGGGCGGCCTGCTGGCGTGGACGACGGTCCGGACGACACCGTCGCAGTGCCACCCGGAGAGCCGGTACTCGTGCGGGGTTGCGTCTCCGCCGCTGGACCCTGGCGAGTCGGATCCCCTGCGGGGGGCTTAGGGGGGGCCGCTCCGCTGCGCGGGGCTGTTCAGGTGCGGTGTCGGGCCTGCGCGGGTGGGGGGTGGGTAAGAAACCCATGGGGGCAACGGTTCGCTGCCAGGCACGGGGTCACCACAGGTCTTTTTACCCACCCCCCCCACGTAAGGGGGTGGGTCGGAGCGGGCCTGCGAAAACGAAAGAGTGGAGCCCTGGGGTCGGGAAGCCGCACCCATCGAAGATGTGGC
>NZ_JBEYZW010000186.1:0-2901 GCF_040646215.1 Streptomyces sp. NPDC046215
GGTGGGTGGCGAGGTGGCGGGCTAGTTCTCTGCCTAGTACGCCTGTTCCGCCGGTGATCAGGACCGTGCCCTCGGGATCGAACGCCACCGGCAGCATCAAGACGTTCTTGCCGATGTGCCGCCCTTGCTGCATGTGCCGGAAGGCGTCAACGGTGTCGCGGATGTCCCAGCAGGTGACGGGCAGAGGCTGGATGACACCGTCGTCGAACAGCCGCAGCACCTTGGTGAGGATGCCCTTGATCTGTTCGGGCGACGCGCTGAGCAGGTCGAATGCCTGGTAGGCCAAGCCGGGATGGTCCCGGTGCACCTGCTGAGCGTCGCGGATGTCGCTCTTGCCCATCTCCAGGAACCGGCCGCCGTCCCGGGAAGTCAGACGCAATGACGCATCCACGAACTCACCGGCCAGGCAGTCCAGGACGACATCGACGCCCCGTCCTCCGGTGAGGTCGGCGAACTGCCCCTCGAAGTCAAGCGTGCGGGAGGACGCGATCCGCTCCGGGCTGATCCCGTTCGAGCGCAGCACCTCCCACTTGCTTGGACTGGCGGTGGCGAAGACGACGGCCCCCAAGTGGTGGGCGAGCTGCACGGCAGCCATGCCCACACCGCCGGCCGCGGCGTGGACGAGCAGAGACTCGCCTGCCCGCAGGTCGGCGAGCTCGACCAATCCGTAGTAAGCGGTGGCGAAGACGATCGGCACTGAGGCCGCCTGTGCGAATGACCACCCCTGTGGAATGTGGGCGAGCAGGTCCTGATCAGTGATGGCGACCGGGGCGAACGCCCCTTCGAAAACCCCCATCACCCGGTCCCCGGCCTTCCAGTGGGACACTTCTGTCCCGACTTCCAGAACGATTCCCGCGCCCTCGCTGCCGAGACCGGCACCGGCCCGCCCTTCGACCACCCCCAAAGCCATCAGCACGTCACGGAAATTCACTCCCGCGGCCCGCATCCCGACCCGTACCTGGGTCGGGCTCAGCGGCACAGTCGCTGCCTCACTGGCCACCGGGCCCAGCCCCTCCAACGTCCCGGTCGGCGCACACTCCAACCGCCACCCCTGGTCCAGCTCGCCTTGCGACCACGCCCCGTCGTGGCTACCGGCGGCTCGGGTGAGGCGTGGGACGAGTACGTGGTTGGCGCGGACGGCCGCTTGCGGTTCGTTGAGGTGGAGGAGGGGCGGGAGGAGATTCCAGAGAGCCTGGTGGTTGTTGTCGAGGTCGATGATGAGGATGCGGCCTGGTTCTTCGGTCTGGGCGGAGCGGGTTAGTCCCCATACGGCGGCGCTTGGGAGGTTGACGTCTTCGCCGGGGGTGCAGGCCATGGCGCCGTGTGTGGTGATGACCAGGCGGGTGGTGGCCAGGCGTTCTTCTGCCAGCCATTGCTGGAGGAACTCGAGGGTTTGTTGGGTTGTGGTGTGGATGGTTTCGGTTGTGGGGGTGTCCTGGGAGGGTGGCGGGCAGTCGAGGAGGAGGACGTCGGGGACGGGGCTGCCCGCGTCCAGGGCCCGGACCAGTGCGCTGATGTCCGAGTAGACAGCCCCATTCCCGGACTCGAGCTCGATGTCGGGGAAAACGCCTGTCAGCCCGAAAACAGCCCAGCGCCCAGCAGGCAGGGACGGATCTGCTGACGGCTGACGGGCAGGTTCCCACCGCACTTCGAAAAGGTCGGCTCGCTCGGTGCTGGTGCGCGAGACCGCCGCCAGATCATCCATGGACACCGGGCGCAGGACCAGCGACTCGACGGAGGCAACAGGTCGGCCGATGTCGTCGGCTACCTGTAGCGAAATGACCTGGTGCTCATCGGCGGAGGCGGTTGGTGAGATCCGTGTCCGCAGCACCGAGGCGCCCGTCGTATAAAGAGATACGCCATTCCATGTAAACGGCAGAATGCCTGCTTCTGGCCGGCTGGCTTCTACGGAAGACGCAGGAGCTACCAGCGACACGGTCTGCACCGCGACGTCCAGGAGCGCGGGATGGAGCGCGAAACGGGGGGCGTCTTCCGTGACCGCGTCGGGCAAGCACACCTCCGCGAGAATGTCCGCCCCGTGACGCCACGCCGCACGCAGCCCCTGGAAAACCGGCCCGTAGGTGAAGCCCAGCTCGGCCATGCGGTTGTACAGCCCATCCAGGCCAATGGGCTTCGCGCCCGGGGGCGGCCAGATGCCTTGGGCATGGTCGGCGATGCCGGGATGGGGCGCGGCCGTTTGGGGTGCCAGGGTGCCGGTGGCGTGGTGTTGCCAGGTGTGGTCGGTGTCGGGGTTGTCGGTGCGGGAGGAGATGGTGAGGGTGCGGCGTCCGGCGTTGTCCGGGGGCCTGACGGTGATTTGGAGGGTGACGGTACTGGTTTCGGGGAGGGTGAGGGGGGTGTGGAGGGTGAGTTCTTCGATGTGGGGGGTGTGGGTGTGGTGTGCGGCTTGGAGGGCGAGTTCGAGGAATGCGGTGCCGGGGAGGAGGGCGGTGCCGGCGATGGTGTGGTCGGCGAGCCAGGGGTGGGTGGGCAGGGAGATCCGGCCGGTCAGGAGGAACCCGTCGTCTTCGGCGAGGGTGACCGCCGCGCCGAGGAGTGGGTGTCCGGCCGGTTCCAGGCCCATCGCTCCCGCGTCCCCGGTGCCCGGGGACGCGGTGAGCCAGAACCGTTGGCGTTGGAACGGGTAAGTAGGCAGGTCAACGCGCTGCGGCCGGGGGGTGTGGCGGGTGTAGTGGGTTGCCCAGTCGATGGCCCGGGTGGTGTGGGCGTGGGCCAGGGTGGTGAGGAGCTGGGTGGTGTCGTTGTGGTCGGGGTGGAGGAGGGGGTGGGTGTTGGGTGTGTGGTGGGGGAGGTTGTGGTGGGTGAGGGTGGTGAGGGTGTTGTCGGGTCCGAGTTCGAGGTAGGTGGTGGTGCCGTGGGTGTGGAGGTTGTGGGTGATCT
>NZ_JBEYZW010000187.1:0-2818 GCF_040646215.1 Streptomyces sp. NPDC046215
AGGGGCTGGTAGTGGCTGAGCTCAGCCACTACCAGCCCGTCCGGCGCTTGAGGACACCGCCGCGCAGCGGTGGTCCGCCCCCACCCCCGCCGGCCGGCCTAGGCGAGACTGGTCGGTGTGATCCCCACCGACCGCACCTCCTCACTGGACCTGCCCGTCCGCAGCGCCCTGCCCGCCCTCACCCGCGCGCTGGACGAGCACGGGGCGGCGGTGCTGTGCGCGCCGCCCGGGACGGGCAAGACGACGCTGGTCCCCCTGGTCCTCGCCGGCCTGCTCGATGCGGACGGACCCGTGCGGCGTGTCGTGGTCGCCGAGCCGCGCCGGATCGCGGCCCGGGCCGCCGCCCGGCGCATGGCGTGGCTGCTGGGCGAGGCGGTGGGCGAGCGTGTCGGGTTCACGGTGCGCGGGGAGCGGCGGGTGGGGCGGCGGACCGTCGTCGAGGTGGTCACCACCGGGGTGCTGCTCCAGCGGCTCCAGCGCGACCCGGAGCTGGCCGGCGTCGACACCGTCGTCCTGGACGAGTGCCACGAGCGGCACCTGGACGCCGACACCGCCGCCGCCTTCCTCCTGGACGTGCGCACCGCGCTCCGGCCCGAGCTCCGGCTGATCGCGGCGTCCGCCACGACCGACGCGGAGGGCTGGGCCCGGCTGCTCGGCGACGCCCCGGTCGTCGAGGCGCGGGGCGTCTCGCACCCGGTGGAGGTGGTGTGGGCCCCGCCGGAGCGACCGGTGCGGCCGCCGCACGGGATGCGGGTGGACCCCGCGCTGCTGGAGCACGTGGCCGGCGTGGTCCGGCGGGCGCTCCGGGAGCGCGAGGGCGACGTGCTGTGCTTCCTGCCCGGCGTCGGGGAGATCGCGCGGGTCGCGGGCCGGCTCGGCGGACCGGAGGCCCTGGGGGCGGAGGTGCTCCAGGTGCACGGGCGGGCTCCGGCCGCCGTGCAGGACGCGGTGCTGGCGGGCGGCGGAGAGGCCGGTTCCGCGCGGCGGCGAGTGGTCCTGGCGACGTCGGTGGCGGAGTCGAGCCTGACCGTGCCCGGGGTGCGCGTCGTGGTGGACGCGGGGCTGGCGCGGGAGCCGCGCATGGATCACGCGCGGGGGCTGAGCGCCCTCACGACCGTACGGGCCTCCCGGGCCGCGGCCCGGCAGCGGGCCGGGCGGGCGGGGCGCGAGGCGCCGGGGACGGTGTACCGCTGCTGGACGGAGGCCGACGACGCGCGGCTGGCACGGTTCCCGGCGGCGGAGATCACGGTGGCGGACCTGACGGCGTTCGCCCTGCAGGCCGCGTGCTGGGGCGACCCGGACGCCGCCGGGCTGGCGCTGCTCGACCCGCCGCCGGCCGGGGCGATGGCGGCGGCGCGCGAGGTCCTGGCGGCCACGGGAGCGGTCACCGGTGGCGGGCGGCCCACGGAGCGGGGCCGGCGCATGGCCCGGCTGGGCGTCCACCCCCGCCTGGCAAGGGCCCTCCTGGACGGCGCGCGCGAGGTGGGCGCGCGCCGGGCGGCGGAGGTGGTGGCGCTGCTGAGCGAGGAGCCGCCGCGCGAGTACGGGGACGACCTGGCGGCGGCCTGGCGCTCGGCACGCCGCGGCGGGGACGCCTACGCCGCCCGCTGGCGCGCCGAGGCCCGCCGGCTGGAGAGCGCGGTGCGGGGCGCCACGGAGAACACCGAGGGCGGCGGGGAGTCCGCGGGGGCCGGCTCCGGCGGGAGTGACGACGCGGTGGCCGGGCTCGTCGCCGCGCTGGCGTTTCCCGAGCGGGTGGCGCGGGCGCGGGGCGGGGGCGCCTTCCTCATGGTGTCGGGCACCGGTGCCGAGCTCGGTGGCGGCTCGCGGCTGCGCAGTGCGCGCTGGGTGGCGGTGGCCGTGGCCGACCGGCCCGTCACGGCGGCGTCGGCGCGGGTGACCCTGGGCGCGGTGATCGACGAGGACACCGCCCGGGAGGCCGCGGCGGCCCTTTTCAGCGAGGGCGAGGAGGTCGTCTGGTCGCAGGAGCGGCGGGACGTGGTGGCCCGGCGGGTCGAGCGGCTCGGCGCGGTGGAGCTGGCGGCCCGCCCGCTGTCCGCGCCCGATCCGGAGCTGGTGCGGGCGGCGCTGCTCGACGGGCTGCGGCGGGAGGGGCTGGCGCTGCTGCGCTGGTCCCCCGAGGCGGTCGCGCTGCGCCTGCGGCTGGGGTTCCTCCACCGGGAGCTGGGCGGGCCCTGGCCGGACGTGTCCGAGGAGGCGCTGCTGGGGAGTGTGGAGGACTGGCTGGGCTGGGAGCTGGGCCGCGCCCGCAGGAGGGCCGACCTGGAGCGGCTGGACGCCGGCAAGGCGCTGGAGCGGCTGCTGCCGTGGGCGAGCGGGGACGCCGCGCGGCTGGAAGAGCTGGCTCCGGAGCGGATCGAGGTGCCCAGCGGGTCGCGGATCCGGGTGGACTACGGGGGCGGGCAGCCGGTGCTCGCCGTCAAGCTGCAGGAGTTGTTCGGGCTGCGGGAGACGCCGCGCCTGGCGGGCGGCCGGGTGCCCGTGCTCGTCCACCTGCTGTCCCCGGCCGGCCGTCCGGCGGCGGTGACCGCGGACCTGGCGTCGTTCTGGAAGGACGGCTACCGGGCGGTACGGGCGGAGCTGCGGGGCCGCTATCCGCGGCATCCGTGGCCGGAGGACCCGTCGACGGCGGCACCGACTCGCAGGACGAACTCCCGGCGCTAGTCAGCGCCTGCGGCGGGTTGTCCGGGGTGCACCACCGCTGCGCGGCGGTGTCTTCAGGCGCCGGACGGGCTGAAAAGCCCGTCCGCGCCGACGACTCCCTGTGCATCGAAGCGGACAACACCGCCACCGTGCA
>NZ_JBEYZW010000188.1:0-2752 GCF_040646215.1 Streptomyces sp. NPDC046215
CCATGACGGCACCAGGCCCCACCGCATCGGACGCAGTTGCCGCTCCAGCGCTCCCGTTTCCCGGTCGGGGCGCTCCAGCACGGCCCACACCTGTCGCCGCCCCCGCACCCCCACGCCGCTTACGCCGACGCCTCCGTCAGGCGCGTCAGCTCCGTCTCCGTCAGCTTCAGGTCCGCCACCGCCAGCAACGCCGGCAGCTGGTCCACCGTGCGCGCGCTCGCCAGGGGCGCCGCCACCGTCGGCCGGGCCGCAAGCCAGGCCAGGGCCACCGTGGCGATCTCGGCGCCGTGGGCCTCGGCCACCTCGTCGAGGGCCGCGAGGACGCGCGGGCCGCGTTCGGACGCCAGGTACCTGCCGGCGCCCTCCGCCCGCGCACTGTCCACCGTCGTGCCCGGGCGGTACTTGCCGGTGAGGAAGCCCGACGCCAGGGCGTAGTACGGCACCGCCGCCAGGCCGTGCTTCGCCGCCACCGTCGCCAGTTCGCCCTCGTAGGTGTCGCGCGAGACCAGGTTGTAGTGGGGCTGGATCGCGGCGTACTTCGCCAGGCCCGACGCGTCGGAGAACTCCAGGGATTCCGCCAGGCGCTCCGGCGTGATGTTGGAGGCGGCGATCTCGCGGACCTTGCCCTCCTTCACCAGGGCGTCCAGCGCGGTCAGGAATTCCTCCACCGGCACCGACGGGTCGTCGTAGTGCGTGTAGTAGAGGTCGATGTAATCGGTGCGCAGGCGGCGGAGAGAGTCCTCCACGCCCGTCTTGATGGCGTGCGACGACAATCCGCGCGGTTCGGGGTGTCCGGCACCGACCTTCGTGGCCAGGACGATGTCGGCGCGGTTGCCGCGGGCGGCGAACCACTTGCCGATCACGGTCTCCGACTCGCCGCCGGAGTTGCCGGGGGCCCACGCGGAATAGACGTCCGCGGTGTCGATGAAATTGCCGCCGGCCGCCGCGTACGCGTCGAGCACGGCGAAGGACTCCGCCTCGTCCGCCGTCCAGCCGAAGACGTTGCCGCCCAGGGCCAGCGGGTGTACGGAAAGGGTGCCGATCTTGTGGTGAGTGTCAGCCATGGTTCGGTGCAACTTCCTTACGGGGGTGCTTATTCCGCGGGGGCCGGCACGGCGTCCGGGCGTTTTGTCGACAGCGGTGCCGCGATCGACTCCAGCGAACGGCCCTCCGCCCGCACCGCCAGGAAGGCTGCCACCAGCCCGGCCAGGCACATCAGCGACGCGCCGATCCGGAACGCCAGGACCGTGTCCCCGACGACTCCGCTGCTGGTCAGGTGCGAGAACAGCAGCGGGCCGCTGATACCGCCCGCGGCCGTGCCCAGGGCGTAGAAGAAGGCGATGGCCATGGCCCGGGTCTCCATCGGGAAGATCTCGGAGACCGTGAGGTACGCGCTGCTCGCACCGGCGGACGCGAAGAAGAGGACGACGCACCAGCAGGCGGTGAGCGTGTTCGCGGTCAGGTGGCCGGCGCCGAAAAGCCACGCCGTGCCGAAGAGGAGAAGTCCGGACAGCAGATAGGTCGAGGAGATCATGACCCGCCGGCCGACGGTGTCGAAAAGCTTGCCGAGCAGGAGCGGGCCGAGGAAGTTGCCCGCGGCGATGACCGCGAAGAAGTAGCCGGTGCGCGAGGTGGAGACCCCGAAGAACGTCGTGAGAATGGCGCCGAATCCGAAGGTGATCGCGTTGTAGAGAAAAGCCTGCCCGATGAAGAGGGACAGGCCGAGGATCGCCCGTCGCCGGTATCGGGAGAAGACCGTCCGGGCGATTTCCCCGAAGCCGACGTCCCCTCGCTGGTGGATGGTGATCTCGCCTTCGGCGGGTGGCAGCGGCGTGCCCCTCTTCGCCTTGATCTCCGCCTCGACGCGTTTTTCGATCGAGGTCACCAGGGAATCCGCTTCCGCTCCCCTGCCGTGGATGAACAGCCAGCGCGGGCTTTCCGGGACGTGGCGCCGCACCAGGAGGATCACCAGCCCCAGGACGACGCCCAGCGCGAAGGTCAGCCGCCAGCCCACGTCCTGCGCGAAGACGTTCGTGTCCAGCATGACGACGGACAGCAGCGACCCGCCGATCGCGCCGAGCCAGAAGCTGCCGTTGATGATCAGGTCGACCCGGCCGCGGTAGGGGGCGGGGATCAGCTCGTCGATGGCGGAGTTGATCGCCGCGTACTCACCGCCGATGCCGAAGCCGGTCAGGAAGCGGAAGAGGAAGAACCACCAGGTGGAGAAGGACAGCGCGGTCAGCGCGGTCGCGGCCAGATAGACCGCGAGCGTGACGATGAAGAGTTTCTTGCGCCCGAAGCGGTCGGTGAGCCGGCCGAAGAACAGCGCGCCCGAGCAGGCACCCGCGACGTACAGCGCGGCGGCCAGACCGGTGACCTCACCGGAGGTGATGGGCAGGCCGCTGCCCTCCTCGGAGAGGCGGCCGGCGATGTTGCCGACGACCGTGACCTCCAGGCCGTCCAGGATCCAGACGGTGCCGAGGCCGATCACCACCGTCCAGTGCCAGCGTGACCAGGGCAGCCGGTCGAGACGGGCGGGCACGGAGGTGGTGATCGTCGCGTTCGTCACGCACGCCGGGTGCCCTTTGGGGGGCGGGGTATGCATGGTCGGGGTGTGTCTTCGGGTGCGGGTCCGTCGTTTGCCGTCTGGCGGCGGGCGCCCTGCGGGCGCGTCCCTGCCCTCATCCCGCACTGGCCGCGGAAGGACCGGCCGCTCACACGGGAACAGGAAGCCGACAACATCGTTCACCGC
>NZ_JBEYZW010000189.1:0-2589 GCF_040646215.1 Streptomyces sp. NPDC046215
TTCTCCAGCCCACAACCTGGCACTCCCAAGGTCCCCACCCATAACCACACCAACGACCGACCTGCCCACCCGTCACAGCAAGGACCGTTGCAGTACTAGGGCGTTTCTTTCGGATCATCTAATCGTTGGTCTGGCTGTGTCGTTGACGGACGCGCAGTGGGCGCGGATCGAGCCGTTGCTGCCGGACCGGACGCCCAAGCGGGGTGGTCGGTGGCGTGATCACCGTGAGGTGATCGACGCGATCGCCTGGAAGTTCCAGACCGGGTCACAGTGGGTCCATCTGCCGGAGAAGTACGGCTCGTGGAAGGGCGCTTACACGCGGCTGCGGAACTGGACGATCGACGGTACCTGGGAATGCGTCTTCACCGCTCTGCTCGCCCAGGCCGACGCGGATGAGGACCTGGAGTGGGTGGTCGCGGTCGACTCGACCATCGTGCGCGCGCACCAGCACGCGGCCGGGGCCCGCAAAAAGGGGCCCCGGCCGGCGAACCAGCCGATCATGCCCTCGGGCGGTCCCGCGGCGGGCTGACGACCAAGATCCACCTGGTCGCCGACGGCCGCTGCCGCCCTCTGTGCTTCGTCCTCACGCCCGGACAGGCCGGTGACGCTCCCGCCTTCGAGCAGGTCATGGTCAAGGTCCGGGTGCCACGGCCCGTCGGAAGACCCCGCATCAGGCTGGATGTGGTCCTGGCCGACAAGACATCCCACGCGGATAAGCGTCAAGCCGTCGCTGTACTTAGCCCGCGCCCAGACTGTTGGGGCGCGAGCCAGCCTCGTCTTGTCAACAGGGCTCTCAGGCCCGGGCATACTCAAAGGCTCGGCTCGCGCCCGAGAACGACAGCTACCGCCGACGTTCGCTTCCCATTAGGCGCACTCGTCCCGTGCCATCCGCGAACACCTGCGACAACGCGGAATCCGGGCAGTGATCCCCGTCCCCGCCGATCAGCAGGCACACCGCAGGCGACGCGGCAGCCACGGCGGCCGGCCACCCGCCTTCGACCGCGAGGCCTGCAAGCAACGCAACACCGCTGCATCAACCGCCTCAAGCAATGGCGCGGCATCGCCACCCGCTACGACAAGACCGCCACCGTCTACCTGGCCGCCCTGTACATCGCGGGCATCTTCATCTGGACCGCCACGTGATCCAGTGGACCGCCACGTGATCCAGATGAAGCGTCCTACCTCTCTACAAGGGTAATTGTTTGCCTGACGATCTCATCTGAGATTTGTGCTTCTACGGCGGCGGGCCCGGGGCGCCACCGGACCCACCAAAACTGTCGCCCCTCCACCGTGGCGCGCACGCGGGCTTTCCAGGCGTGGGGGCGGCTGTCACAGAAGAACCTATTGGAGTCTGCTCGTCCTTGGAGGCCCATAGTGAATTCGCCGAATTGGACCCCCTGACGGAGCTGGACGCGGACGATCTGGGACCACTGGGCCGGGGTGCGGTCGCATGACGCCGTGCCGGATACCTCCGCAAAAATGTTCCTAGCGAATCCTTGGTCGTGCAGGGGGGCGGTGGGGTTGATGGTGACCGTCTCGGCTGCATAGGCGGTGTCGGCCGTGGCCAGCGGGACCATGATGGCTCCGGCCAGGGTCAGCAGGCCCATGGCGGCCCGGGAAATGCGCCGCCGGAAAGCGGCAGCCGGGATGTAGGGCTGGTGCGCTGCGTCATGATGCTGGGAGCGACCGACGGCGGGCATCTGATTGCGCTGCACGAGCCTGCGGGGGGAACGGGTGTGGTTCATGGAGCAGGGACCTCCACCGTGAGCGGATGCGGTGTACCCACCACCCCGCACGCCAGAGCCTGCCACGGGCCTTCCGGTGCAGAGGCAGGTGCGTGCGCTTGTGCTTCCGGAACAAGACCCTTACCGCAAGCATGCCGATGCGAGGCCGGGCGAAGCCTGTGGTGAGGGGTGTGGCGCGCGAGTGGGTACCTGAACGTCTGCAATATGCTCAGGTAATCCGGCCGTTACGCCGCATCGGCCGCTCGCACATCAGATCAGGCTCGGGCCAGGAGGCTGCGGCCCCATTCCCGACTCCGGGCGACATTGGCATATTCGGGTGAGCGCGGACGATGGTCGAGTCGACCGCGATGACCCAGTCCAGGCCGTCCTCGGCGTCGGCCCCGGCGAGCAGCGCGGTGAACACCTGCTCCCGCGTGCCGTCGATCGCCCACTTCCGCAGCCGGTGGTGAACGCCTTTCCACAAGCCGAACCGCTCGGGTAGATCCGTCCCCGGTGTCCCGGTGCGGTACTTGAACGCGAGCGCCTCGATCACCTGTCGGTGACCCCGCCACTGCCCGCCCCGGTGTCCGGTCCGGCAGCAGCGGCTCGATCCGCGCCCACTGGGCATCGGTCGACGACACACCCGGACCAACGATCCGATGATCTGAAAGAAACGCCCTAGATGTGTTGTCCCGGGACGTTGGTGACACGCGTGCTGGGTGCTTGAACAGGTGAGGGCCTTCTGGGTTCGGTGTGGATTGCGACGTCTACACCCGACCGCAGGAGGCCCTCGTGTCCCACCGTAATGCCCCGCTGACACCGACGGGGCGACTCCGTCTGGCCCGGTGCGTCGTGGACGACCACT
>NZ_JBEYZW010000190.1:0-2330 GCF_040646215.1 Streptomyces sp. NPDC046215
GCTGTCGGTGAAGACCATCCGCTACTACACCGACATGGGCCTGCTGCCGACGGCCCCGCGCAGCAGGGGAGGCCATCGCCGCTACCCGCCACAGGTGCTGGAACAGCACACCTAGTGCTGGTGGACAGCACCGCATGGTTTGCCGACTCAGAGGCAGCGGTCGACGTGGCCGATCTGGCATCGGCCCTGCGGCACCGACGCCGACTGCGAATCCGATATCGGCGCAGCGCCGAGAATCAGGCCTCAACGCGGGTGGTCGACCCGTACGGGATCGTGGCGAAGTCCGGCCGCTGGTATCTCGTTGCCGATCACAGGGGCGATGGTCGGCTGTTCGCTCTGGAACGACTCTCGGCCTTCGAACAACTCGACGCGCCAGTTGCTCTTCGACCAGACGAAACCCTCCGCACCAGATGGGCCGTGTTGAAGGAACGCACCGAGGGGCAAGGTCGCGTGAGCGTGACCTTTCGCCTGCCTGAAAATGGCCTCGACTTGGCGCGGCGCATCCTCGGCACACGCATCCATGATGTCTCCGATACGGAAAACGGATCATGCACCGTCGTCGTCCGCTACCCCGACATCGAGTCAGTGCGTCAACTCCTCCAATTCGGAGACCACATCGAGATACTCACCCCGCAGACAACCCGCAAACGCATCAGCCAGCTCGCCAGAGACCTGGCTCAAAGACACGCGACCCCAGCCACGTGACCGATCAGAACGGCCTGCTCTCAATCAACGTCTCCGGTCAGTACACCTTACGCGGGTTTGCCGAGGCGATCGGGCCCTCCTTCCATACCGTGCGCACGTATCGGTGGGTGGCCGAAGGGCCAGCGCCAGGAGGGGTGTCCCCCAAGGTGCACCGGATCCTGGCGTCGGCGCCGGACGCGTACGAGCTCATCAAGAGCCCCCCAGTCAACGAGCGGACCGGTCGCGGCGAGTGGAGCGGGGACGCGGCGAAGAACTGAGGCGCTGCGCCCTGGCTGTCGAGGAGACGTTTCCTTCAGTCCTTGGGGCGTCCGCACGCCGGCCACGGCCGGTGTGCGGACGCCCCCAGCAGCCCTCTCCCGGCCGTACGCCCACGCGTGGCCGGTCTGCCGGTACGTCCTCCACCGGGACTGCGCGCCGGGGCCGGGAGGACACGGTACCGCGGCTACCCGCGCCCCCTCGTCACCTCGCTGTCAACGATGCATGACGGGCTGAACTCGTCTGAATGAAGAGATACCTAACCTTCTTGATGAAATTATGTCCTTCCCGGCAAGCTACTCACACGGAGGTTGATGCCGCTTTCAGCGGGCGGCACTCCCCTGGCCGTCGCACCGCCGTCACGCGCCCTTTCCCCCTGCGAGGTACCCCTCCATGTCCCGCACGCGAAGAGTCCCTTCCGCCCGCCGTCTCCTCCGGGTGCTGAGCACCCTGCTGCCCGCCCTGGCCCTGGTGTTGAGCGTGGGCACGGTGGCGCCGGCAGCCGCGGCGGGCACCGCCGCCACCGGGACGGTCAGCCGTGGCTGGAACAACTTCTCCTGCAAGCCGTCGCCCGCGCACCCCCGGCCCGTCGTCCTGATCCACGGCAGCTTCGCCAACTCGGTCGACGACTTTCTGTTCCTCGCGCCCTATCTGGTGAACCGCGGCTACTGCGTTTTCTCGCTGGACCACGGCCAGCTCCCGGGCGTCCCGTTCTTCCACGGCCTCGGGCCGGTCGAGCAGTCGTCGGCTCAGCTCTCCACCTATGTCGACCGGGTCCGTGAGGCCACCGGCGCCCCGAAGGTGGACCTCGTCGGCCACTCCCAGGGTGGTGGCGTGGTGCCGCGCTACTACCTCAACTTCCTGGACGGCGCGGGCAAGGTGAACTCCCTGACCGGGCTGGTCCCCTCCAACCACGGAACGACCGTCCTGGGCATGACCAAGCTCACGGACGCGATTCCGGGAGCTCGCCAGGCGGTGCACGGCCTCACCCCCGGCGTCGCCGACCAGCTCGTCGGCTCGGAGTTCATCAAGAAGCTCAACTCCCGGCCGGACACGGTGCCGGGCGTCAGCTACACGGTCGTCGCCACCAAGTACGACGAGATCGTCACCCCTTACCAGACCCAGTACCTATCCGGCCCGAACGTCCGCAACATCCTGCTCCAGGACCGGTGTCCCCTCGACCTCTCCGACCACTTCGCGACCGGTCTCATCGACCGCGTCGCCTTCAAGGAGGTCGTCAACACCCTCGACCCGGCCCACGCCACGCCGGCGACCTGCGCCGACATGGTGAGCTGAGGCGCCGGGCCCGGCTGCCGAGGAGACGTTTCGCTCTGTCCCTGGGGGCGTCCGCACCGGTCGCGACCGGTGCG
>NZ_JBEYZW010000191.1:0-2217 GCF_040646215.1 Streptomyces sp. NPDC046215
GGGGTGTCAGGGCGTAAAGCGAAGCAGCCCTGACACCCCCACCCGCGCAGGCCCGACACCGAACCTGAACAGCCCCGCGCAGCGGACACGCCCCCCGCAGGGGCAACGGCGCCGCACCCGGCAACGCTCCGCGCACCTGAACAGCCCCGCGCAGCGGAGCGGCCCCGCGCAGCGGCAAGGCAGCGGCAAGGCAGCGGCAAGACGACCACCGGTCCGGCATAACCGGGCGCCGACTACCCTGGGAAGCCGATCGCAAACCAGCGCCGCAAGGCGCAAGAGGCAGGAGCGGAATGGCCACGAACCTCGTCAATCTGGAAGCCGTCGACAAGGTGTACGGCACACGTGCACTGCTCGACGGCATCTCCCTCGGCGTGAACGAGGGCGACCGGATCGGCGTCGTCGGCCGCAACGGCGACGGCAAGACCACGCTCATCCGCATCCTCGCCAAGCTCGAAACCGCCGACAACGGCCGCGTCACCCACGCCGGCGGCCTGCGCCTGGGCGTGCTGACCCAGCACGACTCCCTCGACCCGGCCGCCACCGTGCGCCACGAGGTCATCGGCGACCTCGCCGACCACGAGTGGGCGGGCAGCGCCAAGATCCGCGACGTGCTCACCGGCCTCTTCGGCGGCCTGGACCTGCCCGGCTTCGCCCAGGGCCTCGACACCGTCATCGGCCCGCTCTCCGGCGGCGAGCGCCGCCGGATCGCGCTCGCCAAGCTCCTGATCGCCGACCAGGACATGATCGTCCTGGACGAGCCCACCAACCACCTCGACGTCGAGGGCATCTCCTGGCTGGCCGCCCACCTGCGCTCCCGCCGGTCGGCCCTGGTGGTCGTCACTCACGACCGCTGGTTCCTCGACCAGGTCGCCACCCGCATGTGGGACGTCCAGCGCGGCGAGGTCCACGAGTACGAGGGCGGCTACAGCGACTACGTCTTCGCCCGCGCGGAGCGGGAGCGCATCGCCGCGACCGAGGAGGCCAAGCGGCAGAACCTGATGCGCAAGGAGCTCGCCTGGCTGCGCCGCGGCGCCCCGGCCCGCACCAGCAAGCCGCGCTTCCGCATCGAGGCCGCCAACGAGCTGATCGCCGACGTGCCGCCGCCCCGCGACACCGCGGAGCTGATGAAGTTCGCCAACTCCCGGCTCGGCAAGACCGTCTTCGAACTGGAGGGCGTCCGCATCCAGGCCGGCTCGAAGGAGCTCATCGAGCACCTGACCTGGCAGCTGGGCCCCGGCGACCGGATCGGTCTCGTCGGCGTCAACGGCGCGGGCAAGACCTCGCTGCTGCGGGCGCTCGCCGAAGCGGCCCGCACCCAGGGCGAGAAGCAGCCCGCGGCGGGCCGGATCGTCGTCGGCAAGACCGTCAAGCTCGCCTACCTCTCGCAGGAGGTCGCCGAACTCGACCCGGCCAAGCGGGTGCTGGAGGCCGTCCAGCAGGTCCGTGACCGCGTCGACCTCGGCAAGGGCCGGGAGATGACGGCGGGGCAGCTGTGCGAGAAGTTCGGCTTCACCAAAGAGAAGCAGTGGACGCCGGTCGGCGACCTCTCCGGCGGCGAGCGCCGCCGGCTGCAGATCCTGCGGCTGCTGATGGACGAGCCCAACGTCCTCTTCCTCGACGAGCCCACCAACGACCTCGACATCGAGACCCTGACCCAGCTGGAGGACCTCCTCGACGGCTGGCCCGGCTCCATGGTCGTCATCAGCCACGACCGGTACTTCATCGAGCGCACGACCGACCGCGTCTACGCGCTGCTCGGCGACCGGGCCCTGCGGATGCTGCCGCGCGGCCTGGACGAGTACCTGGAGCGCCGCCAGAAGGTCATCGACGCCGCCGTGCCCGCCGCCGCCCCCGCCCCGGAGGCCGCCGCGAAGCAGAAGTCGGCCGGTGACGCCCGCGCCGCGAAGAAGGAGCTCCAGAAGATCGAGCGCCGCCTGGACCGCATCAGCGAGCAGGAGACCAAGCTCCACGCGAAGATCGCCGAGCAGGCGACCGACTTCGAGGCGGTGGCCAAGCTCGACGCCGAGCTCCGCGAACTCGCCGCGGAGCGCGACGACCTGGAGCTGCGGTGGCTGGAAATGGCCGACGACGCGTAACGCCTCCGGCGGGTCTTCGGCCTACGGGCCCGTCGTTGCCACCTGCGGCGGCGAGCGCCCTGCGGGTGCGTCCTCACACGCCGGGCGGGCTGGTATCGGCTGAGCTCAGCCGATACCAGCC
>NZ_JBEYZW010000192.1:0-2202 GCF_040646215.1 Streptomyces sp. NPDC046215
ATGTCGGGCAGGGGCGGGCCCTCGCTGAGCGCGGGCACGGCGTCCGCGTCGGCCGTGGCCGGCAGACGCGACGTACCGGAGTGCCGCGCGGAGGAGCGCCCGGCCGCCGCGCCGAGGTGCAACCGGCCCAGGGGCTCGGCCGCCTCCTCCAGGCCCACGGTCACGGAGTCGACGCCGGGCAGCGCGGCCAGAGCTTCCCGCCAGCGCTCACCGAGAGCGGTGTCGATCCGCGGGAGCCGCTCCAGTGCCGGGACGTCCACGGTGCCCTCGGGGGTGCGGGGCAGCTCCGAGACGGCCACCAGGCGCGGTACGCGGCCGGGGTGCGCGGCGGTGCGCCGCAGTTCCTTCTCCGCCTGCTCGACGGCGGACTGCCGGGCCGGTACGGCCAGTACCGTCGGCCGCCCGTCCTCGTCGCCGCCGGGCGGCAGCACCAGGCAGTCGCGGATGCCGTCCAGCGCGAGCAGCGCCCGCTCCAGTGGCGCCGGGTCGAACGGCTCGCGCGCCGCCGCCGGGCCGCCGGCGGGCAGCTTCCGCGGTACGGGCATGTCGCTGACGCGCAGCCGGGGATCGGCGGCGACGGCGGTCAGCAGGGCCTCCCAGGCCCCGGCCAGAGCTTCGGCAGTGGCCGCTTCGAAGAGGTCCGCGCTGTATTCGAGGTGACAGCGGAGGCCGTCGGGGGTCCCGTCGGCGGTGTGCCGTTCCAGGACGTCGACGAAGAGGTCGAACTTGGCGGTGCCGGTCGCGCGGGGCTCCAGCGGTGCCTGATTGCCGCCCAGGCGCAGGAGGGCCTCGGTGTTGTTCTGCAGGGCCAGCATCACCTGGAACAGCGGGTGCCGGTCCGCGGTCCTGACCGGCTTGAGCTCTTCCACCAGGCGGTCGAAGGGCAGGTCCTGGTGGTCGTAGGCGGCCAGGTCGAAGGCCCGGACGCGGGCCAGGAGCTCGCGGAACTCCGGGTCGCCGGAGGTGTCGGTGCGCAGCACCAGGGAGTTGGTGATCAGCCCGATCATGTCGTCGAGGGCCTCGTCACCCCGCCCGGCCACGGGGGTGCCGACGGGGATGTCGGTGCCGGCGCCGCAGCGGGTGAGCAGGGCGGCCAGAGCGCTCTGCAACACCATGAACAGACTCACGTCGTGACTGCGAGCGAGGTCGAGCAGGCCGCGGTGGACGCCGGGGGCGATCTCCAGGGTCAGGTTGCCGCCACGGCGACTGGGCTCCTGCGGGCGCGCCCGGTCGGCGGGCAGGGAAAGCTCCTCCGGCAGCCCGGCCAACGCCTCCTTCCAGAACCGCATCTGGCGTGCCATCAGGCTGTCCGGTGACGTTTCCGCGAGCAGTTCGCGCTGCCACAGGGCGTAGTCGGCGTACTGGACGGTGAGGGCCTCCCACCGGGGTGCGTGGCCTTCGAGGCGGGCGGCGTAGGCGGTGGAGAGGTCGTCGGCGAGCGGGCGCAGGGACCAGCCGTCGGCGGCGCTGTGGTGCACGACGAGGACCAGGGTGCGGGCGCCGGACGGGTTCCCGTACAGGCCGGCCCACAGCGGAACGTCCCGCGTCAGATCGAAGGAATGACGTGCCGCGGCGGCGACATGGGCGTCGACCTCCTGCTGAGGGCAGTCGACGATCCGGAGGGCGGGCCGGACGGTGCCCGCGGGGAGGATCACCTGGCGGGGAGCGCCGTCGGTCTGCGGGAGCAGGGTGCGCAGGCTCTCGTGCCGGTCGGTGACGTCGGCCAGGGCGGCCCGCAGCGCGTCGTGGTCGACACCCTGCTCCAGGCGTACGACCAGCGGGATGTTGTACGTCGCGGAAGACGCGTCCAGCCGGCTCAGGAACCACATGCCCTGCTGCGCACTCGACAGCGGGACGTCATCCGGCCTGTCGACCGCGGTCAGCCGCGGCCGGTCCGCGGCACTCCCCGGGGAGTTCGGCAGGTGTGCGGCTATGGCGGCGGGGGTGGGGGTGGTGAAGAGGGTGGCCATGGCGATTTCGGTGCCGGTGGCGGTGCGCAGGCGGGTGCGGAGCTGGGTGGCGAGGAGGGAGTGGCCGCCGAGGTCGAAGAAGTTGTCGCTGGTGCCGACGGTGCCTGCCGGGAGGTGGAGGAGTTCTTCGTAGAGGTGGCAGACCAGGGTCTGGGCCGTGGTGGTGGGGGCCTGGCCGCCGGCTTCGGCGGTGAAGTCGGGGGCGGGCAGGGCTTTGGTGTCGAGCTTGCCG
>NZ_JBEYZW010000193.1:0-2128 GCF_040646215.1 Streptomyces sp. NPDC046215
GGCGATGTTGTCGGCGATGGTGCCGCCGAAGAGCCAGGTGTCCTGGAGGACCATGCCGATGTGGGAGCGCAGGTCCTCGCGTGCACGCACACGCCCCGCCCCACGGTGATTCCGCTGTGGGCCGCTCGGCCCGGTGATCAGACGAAGGCCGCCAGGCTCTTCGCCTTGCCGCCCTGGTTCTCCACGAGGACCAGGAAGCGCCCGTCGGGCCCGAAGACCGCGATCGGGCCGGTGGTGTCGAACATCGGCACCCTGACGCGGACGCCGTTGCCGAGCAGGCGGGCCTGCTCCTCGTTGACGTCCCAGCGCTGGAAGGCCGCCGCCGCCGCTTCCGCGACGGGCATGATCGCGAGCTCCTCCTGGAGCTGCTCCAGCGTGCGCGCCTCGCCCAGCCCGTACGGGCCGACGCGGGTGCGCCGCAGCGCCGTCAGGTGGCCGCCGACGCCCGTGTCCGCGCCCAGGTCGCGGGCGAGCGCCCGGACGTAGGTGCCGGAGGAGCAGACGACGGAGACCAGCAGGTCCTGCACCGGGGTGCCGTCCTCGGCCACGGCCGGGTGCACGGCGTGCACGGCGAAGGTCGAGACCGTCACCGGGCGGGCCGGGATCTCGAAGTCCTCGCCCTCGCGCGCCCGCGCGTAGGACCGCTTGCCGTCGATCTTGATCGCGCTGACCTTCGACGGGACCTGCATGATCGCGCCGGTCAGCTTGGCGACCCCGGCGTCGATCGCCTCACGGGTGATCCCCGAGGCGTCGGCGGCGGAGGTGATCTCGCCCTCCGCGTCGTCCGTCACGGTGTTCTGCCCGAGGCGGATCGTCGCGACGTACTCCTTCTCGGTCAGCGCGAGGTGTCCGAGCAGCTTGGTCGCCCGTTCGATGCCGAGGACGAGCACGCCCGTGGCCATCGGGTCGAGCGTGCCGGCGTGGCCGACCTTCCGGGTCCGGGCGATGCCGCGCATCTTGGCGACGACGTCGTGCGAGGTGAACCCCGCCGGCTTGTCGACGATGACGAGGCCGTCCGGGGGCGGCGGGCCCTTCTTCGCACGGCCCGCCCGGCGCGTGGGCCGGGCGTCGGCAGCGCCGGCCGGCGCGCCCGTCCCCCGCTCGGTCCGCTCCCCGGCCTCGGCCGTCTCCGGGGTCGCCTCGTTCTCGCCCGCGGCGGGCTCTTCGGCCCGCTCGCGGGATGCCTGCTCCATCATGCGGACGCGTCGTCCTCGTCCTCGCCCGGCTTGCGGTACGGGTCCGCTTCGCCGGCGTACTTCGCGCCCGAGGACACCTCGCGGACCTCCGCGTCCTTGGCCTTGGCCTTGGCGAGGAGGTCGTCGATGGTCCGGGCGTTGTCCGGCAGGGCGTCCGGGACGAACGTCAGGGTCGGGGTGAACCGCACCCCGGTCTCCCGGCCGACGGTGGAGCGCAGGATGCCCTTGGCGCTCTCCAGGGCGGCCGCCGAGGCGGCCCGCTCCTCGTCGTCGCCGTAGACCGTGTAGAACACGGTCGCCTGCTGCAGATCGCCCGTGACCCGGGTGTCCGTGATGGTCACATAGCCGAGCCGCGGGTCCTTGATCCGGCGCTGCAGCGTCTCCGCGACAATCACCCGGATCCGGTCGGCCAGCTTGCGCGCCCGCGCGTTGTCGGTCATGCGCCTACTTCTTTCTTCTTCGGTTCAGTCATCAGTCGTCGTCGCCGTGGATCCGCCGTCTCACCGACAGCAGCTCCACCTCCGGCCGCTCGGCGACGAGGCGCTCGCAGCGGTCCAGGACGTCCCGGAGATGCCCCGTGTCGCCCGAGACGACCGCGAGCCCTACCCGGGCCCTGCGGTGGAGGTCCTGGTCGCCGACCTCCGCCACACTGACCGCGTACTTGCGGGCCAGCTCGGCGACGATCGGGCGGACGACGGAGCGCTTCTCCTTCAGCGACCGTACGTCGCCGAGGAGGAGATCGAAGGACAGAGTCCCTACATACATGCGTGACGGGTGAGGCCCACCCGGGAGGCGTGAGGTGTAGCTGTGTGTACGAGCTCTTAGAACCGTACATGCAACGGCCGGGGGGGGGGGGCGGGGAAAATGACTGGCTGGGGCCCCCGGCCCCCCCGCGCCCCCCCCCCAGGGGACTACCAAACAGAGAAAAACAA
>NZ_JBEYZW010000194.1:0-2023 GCF_040646215.1 Streptomyces sp. NPDC046215
CTCGGCAGGACTGCTTCGCTTTACGTCCTGCCGAGGCACCCCTCCGCGTCCCGGCCCCGCACGCCGGTGGCCCGGCCTCCGCTCTCTTGGGGGAGGAAAAAACAGGGCCCCCGCGTTACCCCACACCCCCGTACGGAGTACGGGGGTGCGATTTGTCGGCCCGGCAGCAGGGCAACGATGGCAACACCGGCCACACGCCCGGCCCCGGCACCCAGATTCCTGACGACTCCGGAGGAGAAACCGTGGAGCGAGACCTCATCGCACTGGCCAAGACGTGGCTGGCCGAGGACCCCGACACCGACACCCGCGACGAGCTCGCCGCGCTCATCGAGGCCGGGGACACCGCCGAGCTGAGCATCCGCTTCGGCGGCACCCTCCAGTTCGGCACCGCCGGCCTCCGCGGCGAACTCGGCGCCGGCCCGATGCGCATGAACCGCGCCGTCGTCATCCGCGCGGCCGCGGGTCTCGCCGCGTACCTGAAGAAGCAGGGCCACCTCGGCGGCACGGTCGTCATCGGCTACGACGCGCGCTACAAGAGCGCGGACTTCGCCGCCGACACCGCCGCCGTCATGACCGGCGCGGGCCTGAAGGCCGTGCTGCTGCCCCGGCCGCTGCCCACGCCCGTCCTCGCCTTCGCCATCCGCCACCTCGGCGCGGTCGCGGGCGTCGAGGTGACCGCCAGCCACAACCCCCCGCGCGACAACGGCTACAAGGTCTACCTGGGCGACGGCTCCCAGATCGTGCCCCCGGCGGACGCGGAGATCGCCGCGGAGATCGCCGCGATCGCGGGCCTGGCGGACGTGCCTCGCCCGTCGGCCGGCTGGGACACCCTCGACGACTCGGTCGTACAGGCGTACCTGGAGCGCACCGACGCGGTTCTGACCAGCGGTTCCGCCCGTGACCTGCGCGTGGTCTACACGCCCCTGCACGGCGTCGGCCGCACCGTCCTGACCGCCGCGTTCGAGCGGGCCGGTTTCCCCGCGCCGACCGTCGTCGCCGAGCAGGCCGAGCCGGACCCGGACTTCCCCACCGTCGCCTTCCCCAACCCGGAGGAGCCGGGCGCGATGGACCTGGCGTTCGCCACGGCCCGCGCGGCCGCGCCGGACATCATCATCGCCAACGACCCGGACGCGGACCGCTGCGCCGTCGCGGTGCCCGCCCCGGAGACGGCCGAGGGCTGGCGCATGCTGCGCGGTGACGAGGTGGGCGCGCTGCTGGCCACGCACCTGGTCCACAAGAAGGCGCAGGGCACCTTCACGACGACGATCGTCTCCTCGTCGCTGCTCTCCCGCATCGCCGCGGCCGCGCCCGGCGTCGCGTACGAGGAGACGCTGACGGGCTTCAAGTGGCTCGCCCGCGTGGACGGCCTGCGGTACGCGTACGAGGAGGCGCTGGGCTACTGCGTCGACCCCGAGGGCGTCCGCGACAAGGACGGCATCACCGCCGCCCTGCTGGTCGCCGAGCTGGCCGCCGGGCTCAAGGAGTCCGGCCGCACGCTGACGGACCTCCTGGACGAGCTGGCCGTCGAGCACGGCCTGCACGCCACGGACCAGCTCTCGGTGCGGGTCGAGGACCTGTCACTGATCTCGGACGCGATGCGGCGCCTGCGCGAGCAGCCGCCGACGGCCCTGGCCGGGCTGCGGGTGGCGTCGGCCGAGGACCTGGCGAAGGGCTCGGAGGCGCTGCCGCCGACCGACGGCCTGCGGTACCACCTGGCGGGTGACGCGTCCGGGAACGTCTCCGGCGCGCGCGTCATCGTCCGCCCGAGCGGCACCGAGCCGAAGATCAAGTGCTACCTGGAGGCCGTCGTCCCGGTCGCGACCGCCGACGCCCTCAAGGACGCCCGCGCCCGCGCCGAGGCCGTCCTGGCGGCCATCAAGACGGACCTGTCGCAGGCAGCGGGTATCTGACCCTCTCCCAAGGAGCGGAGGCCGGGCAGCGGACGCAAGGGGCCGGGACGCGGAGGGGGGGGGGTTACTGGCGTTAAGGCGGACGGAGAGCAAATGCGCCCGCCGCGGCGGCG
>NZ_JBEYZW010000195.1:0-1997 GCF_040646215.1 Streptomyces sp. NPDC046215
ATGTCGGGCAGGGGCGGGCCCTCGCTGAGCGCGGGCACGGCGTCCGCGTCGGCCGTGGCCGGCAGACGCGACGTACCGGAGTGCCGCGCGGAGGAACTGCCGACGTACACCCGGCCGATCTCCTGGGGGATCTCCTCCAGGGCGACACTCGCGGAGCGCACGCCCGGCAGGGCGGCCAGGTCGCGCTCCCACTGCCCGGCCGACTCGGCGTCGACGACGGGCAGTTGCGCCAGGGCGGCGGTGTCGACCGTGCCGTCGGCGTTCCTCGGCAGGTCGGAGACCGCGGTCACCCGCAGGGCCGCCGCCCCGGCCGGCTGCCCGAGCGCCTTCGCGGCCTGCTCGACGGCGGCGGCCCGGGTGGGTACGGCCAGCACGGTCGGCCCGCCGTTCTCGGTGGCCGGCAGGGTCGCGACGTCGCGGATGCCGCCCAGGGCGAGGAGTTCGCGCTCCAGCGGGCCCGCGGCGAACGGCTCGTGCGCCGCCGGACCGGCCGCGGACCGCGGCTCGGGGGCGGGGAGGGCGCCGATGCGCAGCCCGGGATCGGCGGCGACGGCGGTCAGCAGCGCGTGCAGGGCACCCGCCAGCCGCTTCACGGTCTCCCGGTCGAAGAGATCGGCGCTGTACTCGATGTGGCAGGCCAGGCCGTCGGGGGTCCCGTCGGCGGTGTGGCGCTCCAGGACGTCGACGAAGAGGTCGAACTTGGCGGTGCCGGTCGCGCGGGGCTCCAGCGGTGCCTCGTTGCCGCCCAGGCGCAGAAGGGCCTCGGTGTTGTTCTGCAGGGCCAGCATCACCTGGAACAGCGGGTGCCGTGCGGCCTCGCGCGCCGGGTTGAGCACCTCCACCAGGCGGTCGAAGGGCAGGTCCTGGTGGTCGTAGGCGGCCAGGTCGAAGGCCCGGACGCGGGCCAGGAGCTCGCGGAACTCCGGGTCGCCGGAGGTGTCGGTGCGCAGGACCAGGGAGTTGGCGAGGAGCCCGATCATGTCGTCGAGGGCCTCGTCGGCGCGCCCGGCCACGGGGGTGCCGACGAGGATGTCGGTGCCGGCGCCGCAGCGGGTGAGCAGGGCGGCCAGAGCGCTCTGCAACACCATGAACAGGCTCGCGCCACCGTCGTCGGCGAGGCGCAGCAGGTCCTGGTGGAGCCCCGCGCCGACCTCTAGGGCCAGCCCGCCGCCACGGCGGCTGGGCACCTTCGGGCGGGGCCGGTCGGCCGGGAGCGCGAGCTCCTCGGGCAGCCCGTCGAGAGCCGCCCGCCAGAACGCGGCCTGACGGCCGATCGGGCTCTGCGCGTCGGACTCGGCCGCGAGCAGTTCGCGCTGCCACAGGGCGTAGTCGGCGTACTGGACGGTGAGGGCCTCCCACCGGGGTGCGTGGCCTTCAAGGCGGGCGGCGTAGGCGGTGGAGAGGTCGTCGGCGAGCGGGCGCAGGGACCAGCCGTCGGCGGCGCTGTGGTGGACGACGAGGACCAGGGTCCGGGCGCCGGACGGGTTCCCGTACAGGCCGGCCCACAGCGGAACGTCCCGCGTCAGGTCGAAGCCGTGGCGCAGGGCCGCGGCGACGTGCGCCTCGACCTCCTCCGCCGGGCAGTCGACGACCTGGAGGGCGGGCCGGACGGTGCCGGGCGCCCGGACGTCCTGGTGCGGTGCGCCGTCGGTCTGCGGGAGCAGGGTGCGCAGGCTCTCGTGCCGGTCGGTGACGTCGGCCAGGGCGGCCCGCAGCGCGTCGTGGTCGACCCCCTGGTCCAGGCGTACGACCAGCGGGATGTTGTACGTCGCGGCCGAGGTGTCGAGCTGGTTGAGGAACCACATGCTCTGCTGGGCTGACGAGAGCGGGAGCCGCTCGGGCCGCTCGGCGGGGGCCACCGGGACGAGGGCCGGGCGGCCGTCGGCGCCCTCACCGGCCTCGGGCAGGTGTGCGGCTATGGCGGCGGGGGTGGGGGTGGTGAAGAGGGTGGCCATGGCGATTTCGGTGCCGGTGGCGGTGCGCAGGCGGGTGCGGAG
>NZ_JBEYZW010000196.1:0-1961 GCF_040646215.1 Streptomyces sp. NPDC046215
GCATGTGGATGAGCCGTCGCCGCATGTGGACTGGGATGCGGGTGCGGTGCGGCTGCTGACGGAGGCGGTGCCGTGGCCGGAGACGGACGGGCGGCCGCGCCGGGCGGGGGTGTCCTCGTTCGGGGTCAGCGGGACGAATGCGCACGTCATCATCGAGCAGGCGCCTGCTGAGGAGTCCGGGATTCTGGGCCAGGAGGACGGGGAGACGCCTTCATCAGGACTGCCGCTGCCATTGCCATTGCCGTGGCCGGTGTCGGCGAAGTCGGATGTGGCCTTGCGGGCGCAGGCGGGTCAGCTGTGCCGTTTGCTCACCACCCAGCCTGAAACGGTCTTGGCGGATGTGGGGTTCTCCCTCGCCTCGGGCCGGTCGGTGTTCGATCACCGAGCGGTCGTGCTAGCCGGGGATCGGGAGGGATTCCTGGACGGGCTGTCGGCTCTGGCAGCTGGTGAGGAGCACCCGGCGGTGGTCCGGGGTACCAGCACGGGTGAGAGCGCCGGTGGGACGGTGTTCGTGTTCCCCGGTCAGGGCGGGCAGTGGGCGGGGATGGGCCTGCGGCTGCTGGAAAGTTCGGCGGTGTTCGCTGCGTCGATGCGTGAGTGCGGGCAGGCCCTGGCCCCTCACACCGGCTGGGACCTGGAGGAGGTCCTCAGGTGCCCGGGGGATGATCCGGTGTGGGAGCAGGCGGGTGTGGTCCAGCCGCTGCTGTTCGCCGTCATGGTGTCCCTGGCATCGGTATGGTCCTCCTACGGCATCACCCCCGACGCGGTGATCGGGCACTCTCAGGGCGAGATCGCCGCCGCCCACGTCTGCGGAGCCCTCACCCTTCCCGACGCCGCCAAGGTCATCGCCTTGCGCAGCGGGCTGCTGGACCAGATGATCGGCGACGCCGGAGGCATGCTCGCCGTTGCCCTGCCCGGAGAAGACACCAGCGCCCTCCTGGAGCAGCACTGGGCCGGACAGGCATGGATCGCCGCACACAACAGCCCCCACTCCACGATCGTCTCCGCCGAGAGATCAGCGGTCGAGGAGCTTCTTGCCCACTGCCGTGAGCACCGCATCAGAGCGAAACAGGTCCCCGTCGGCTACGCCTCCCACTGCCCGCACGTGGAGAGTGTGCGGGACGAGCTGCTGGCCGGCCTCGCGGACATCACCCCCCGCCAGGGGAACATCCCGTTCTTCTCAACGCTCGACAACCAGTGGGCCGACACCACCAGCCTGGACGCCGGGTACTGGTACCGCAACCTCCGGCAGCCTGTCCGCTTCACCCAGGCCATTCAGGCCCTCCACCACGACAACCATCACCTTTTCATCGAATGCAGCCCCCACCCGACCCTCACCACCGCCATCCACGACACCACCGACGACGCCAGCAACCAGGTCACCGTCACCGGAACCCTGCGCCGCAACACCGACGAGACCCACCGCCTCCTCACCAGCCTCGCCCACACCCACACCACCCGGACCGTCGACTGGACCACCCACTACACCCGCCACACCCCCCACCCCCAGCGCATTGACCTGCCTACTTACCCCTTCCAGCGGCAGCGCTTCTGGCTCACCGCGTCCCCGGACAATGAGGCAGCACAGAAGCCGTCCGTTGGGGCGTTGGGTGAGGTCGAGGCCCGGTTCTGGGAGACAGTCGAAGAACAAGATGCCCAAGCCCTCGCCACCACCCTTGACGTCCAGGCCGACGCATCCCTCGACACCCTGCTGCCGGCGCTGTCCGCCTGGCACCAGCAGCAACGCGACCAGAACACCATCAACACCTGGATCTACCGCGAAACCTGGAAACCTCACACCCCCACCACCAGAGCAGCAGCCGACGGTCTACTGACCGGAACCTGGCTAATCCCTCTCCCCGCCAGCCACACCGACCACCCCCTCATCACCGCCGTCCTCAACACCCTCCACCACCACGGCGCACACACCCTCCCCCTCCCCCTCGACCACACCCACACCA
>NZ_JBEYZW010000197.1:0-1893 GCF_040646215.1 Streptomyces sp. NPDC046215
ACCCCCCACCACCCCCCCCCCCACCCACCCCCCCCCCCACTTTGACCCCCCCGCGCAGCGGACCCGGCCCCCCCCCCCCCCCCCGCAGGGGCAACGGCGAGAAACCCGGCAACGCCCCGCGCAGCGGAGCGGCGCTCAAACCACAGCGCCCGCAATTCAACCGACCGGCCCAACCCAGCGCGCCCCGCACCCGCCGCGCGCGCAAGCTGGCGATGCGGCCAGTCAGGTCGCACCCTCGGCCCCCAGGGAACCCCCATGACCGCCCAGAGCCTTGAGCAGTTGCGCCGCTGCACCGTCGCCGTCGACCTGGGTGCCGCCCGCACCCGTGTGTACGTCCGCGGGTCCGGGTTGGTCGTCGACGAGCCGAGTATCGCGGCGGTCAACACCCATACCGGGTCGCTGATCGCGGTCGGTTCGCTGGCGCAGCAGATGTCGGGGCGGACGCCCAAGCACATCCGTGTGGTGCGGCCCGTGTCCGGCGGCACGGTCGTCGACATCGACATGGCCCAGCGCATGCTCCGCGTGCTCGTGAGCGACAAGATCCGCAAGGCGTGGCGGCGGAACCCGATGCTGCGGGTGGCGGTGTGCCTGCCGCACGACGCCGAGCCGATCGCGCAGCGCGCGGCCGTCGAGACCCTGACGGGCATCGGCGCGCGGCGCGTCGAGCTGGTGGACATACTCGTGGCCGCTGCCGTCGGGTGCGGGCTGCCCGTGGAGCAGCCCGAGGCGACGATGATCGTGATGTGCGGGGCGGCGTCGACGCAGGTCGCCGTGTTGTCCCTGGGTTCGATCGTGGCGGCGGAGAAGGTGCTGGTGGGCGGGGACGCCATCGACTACGCGGTCGTCCAGCACCTGCGGAGCCGGCACGAGCTGATGCTGCCCACGCAGGGGCTGCACCCGTTGCACCTGGCGCTGTCGGCGGATCCGGCGGCCGACGGGGCCGAGGTCCGGGGCCGGGACGTGGCCACGGGGCTGTCCCGGACGGTGATGGTGAGTACCTCGCAGGTCCGGGAGGCCATCCACACGCCGCTGACGGCGGTGATCGACGCGATCGGGCGGGTGCTGCGGGGGTGTCCGCCGGATCTGGTGGCCGATCTGGTGGAGGCGGGGGTCATGCTGGCGGGTGGCAGCGCGGTCCTGCCGGGGCTGGACCGGATGATCGCGGATTCGACGGGCATGCGGGTACGGATCGCCGAGAACCCCGACGTGTGTGCGGTGATGGGGCTGGGCGCGATGCTGGAGGGCCGGGTGCAGCCGCTGCACCTCGACCCCCTGGGCGCGTGACCTGAATTCCCGTTTGCCCCTTTGGGAACTTCTGTACCGGCTGGCGGAGTTTCTCTCTGTGCACCCTTGATTTCTATGAGGAGAGACACAGATGGCGCTCTGGGACCGGCTCAAGGACTCCGCGGCAACGATGCAGGGTCAGCTGGTGGCGAAGAAGAACGACCTGAAGAGCGGCGCCTTCCGTGACGCGAGCATGGCAATGTGCGCGCTGGTGGCCGCTGCTGACGGTTCGATCGACGCTTCCGAGCGGCAGCGCGTGGCCTCGCTGATCGCCACCAACGACGTGCTGAAGAACTTCCCCGCCGACGACCTTCAGGCGCGGTTCAACGACTACTGCCAGAAGCTGACGGCCGACTTCGACTTCGGCAAGGTCTCCGTCATGCAGACCATCGGCAAGGTCCAGAAGAAGCCGGTCGAGGCGCGTGCCGTCGTGCAGATCGGCATCGTGATCGGCGGCGCCGACGGCGACTTCGACAAGACCGAGCGGGCCGTCGTCCGCGAGGCGTGCTTCGCGGTGGGCATCGACCCCTCGGCTGGGACAGCGAGCCCCCGGCCGACGCGGCCGGTGCCCTGCAGGCGCTCGTCGCCCGGCTCCGGCGCGCCCTCGGC
>NZ_JBEYZW010000198.1:0-1676 GCF_040646215.1 Streptomyces sp. NPDC046215
CCGGCGCCGCCCCCCGCCAGCTGCTTCCCGCTGCGCGCGCTCGGCCCCCCACCGCCGCGCAGCGGTGGTGCACCCCCACAACCCGCCGCCGCGCAGCGAAGTCGCAGCCATTGACACCCGTCGGCCACCCCCCGAAACTCGGCACGGATCGATCATGAACGAAGTTCGCCACGCGAGGAGCAGCCATGAACGACCGCATCCGGGATGTGTACATCGTCGACGCCGTGCGCACCCCGGTCGGCAAGTACGGCGGTGCCCTGTCCGGGGTGCGCCCCGACGATCTCGCGGCGCACGTCGTGCGCGCCGTCGTCGAGCGGGCGCCCGGCCTCGACCCGGCCCGCGTCGACGACGTGGTCCTCGGCAACGCCAACGGCGCCGGCGAGGAGAACCGCAACGTCGCCCGGATGGCCGTCCTCCTCGCCGGGCTGCCCGTCTCCGTGCCCGGGGTGACCGTCAACCGGCTGTGCGCCTCCGGCCTGGAGGCCGTCGTGCACGCCTACCGGGCCATCGCCCTCGGTGACGCCTCGGTCGTCGTCGCGGGCGGCGTCGAGTCGATGAGCCGCGCCCCCTACGTGCTGCCGAAGGCCGAGCGGGCCTTCCCCACCGGCCACCAGGAGCTGTACTCGACGACCCTGGGCTGGCGGATGACCAATCCGGCCATGCCGGAGCAGTGGACGGTGCCACTGGGCGAGGGCGCCGAGCTGATCGCGGACAAGCACGGCATCAGCCGCGAGGCGCAGGACGCGTTCGCGCTCGCCAGCCACCGGAAGGCGGCACGGGCCTGGCAGGAGGGCCTCTACGACCCGGAGGTCGTGCCGGTGCCGGGCGTTGCGCTGCCGCGTGACGAGACCATCCGCGACAACACCTCCGCCGAGGCCCTCGCCCGGCTCAAGCCCTCCTTCCGGCCGGAGGGCGGCACGGTCACGGCGGGCAACTCCTCGTCGCTGAACGACGGCGCCTCGGCGCTCCTGCTGTGTGACGAGGAGGGGCTGCGCGAGACGGGCCGCGAACCGCTGGCCCGGGTGCGGGCCTCGGCCGCGACGGGCATCGAGCCGGACCTCTACGGCCTCGGCCCGGTCGAGGCGGTGCGCCGGGCCCTGGCCAAGGCGGGCCGCGCCCTGACCGACCTGACACACTTCGAGCTCAACGAGGCGTACGCCGCCCAGGCCCTGGGATGCTTCGCGGAATGGCCCGACCTCGACCCCGGCATCGTCAACCCCCGCGGCGGCGCGATCGCGATCGGCCACCCCCTGGGCTCCTCCGGCGCCCGGCTGGCGGGGTCGGTCGCCCACCAGCTGGCCGCGGCGGGCTCGGGCCTGGGGATGGCGGCGCTGTGCATCGGCGTCGGACAGGGCCAGGCACTGATCCTGGAGCGCTGAGGCTCTGGAGCGCCCCGGGAACGCCCCGCCCCGCGGCCGCCGCCGAACTGGCCGAGAACTACGCGGAACTGCCCCTGTTCTGACGGGCCGTCCGACCGCGGGGATCACCCGCGGCCCGCCCGGGGTAGGGAAGGCCCATGGCACCCGAACCCACGCAGGAACGGATACGCCGGGAGGCCCCGGGCCTCCCCCTCCCGGCGGGGTCCGCTGGCGCAACACCCGCGCGGAACCGAAGACGAACTTCGCCCCCGACTCACCGATCCGCACCTGGACCGCATACCCGGCCCGGGCCGCCTG
>NZ_JBEYZW010000199.1:0-1607 GCF_040646215.1 Streptomyces sp. NPDC046215
CCGCCCACACCCGCAGCCGCCTGCGCATGCCCGATGTTCGACTTCAGCGACCCCAGCCACAGCGGCCGCCCCTCCGGCCGCCCCTGCCCATAGGTGGCAAGAAGAGCCTGCGCCTCGATCGGATCACCCAACGTCGTACCGGTGCCGTGCCCCTCCACGGCATCCACGTCGGCAGGAGAGAGACGAGCGTTGGCGAGGGCCTGCCGGATCACCCGCTGCTGCGACGGACCATTCGGCGCGGTCAAACCATTGCTCGCCCCGTCCTGATTGACAGCCGTCCCCCGCACCACCGCCAACACCCGATGCCCAAGGCGCTGGGCATCAGACAACCGCTCCACCAACAACATCCCGACACCCTCAGCCCACCCGGTGCCATCCGCCGAAGCCGAAAAAGCTCTGCACCGGCCATCAGGCGAGAGCCCCCGCTGCCGAGAGAAATCCACGAAGGCATCGGGCGTGGACATCACGGTGACGCCGCCGGCCAGAGCCATGGAGCATTCCCCCGCACTCAATGCCTGGCAGGCCAGGTGCAGGGCGACCAGCGAGGAGGAGCACGCGGTATCGACGGTCAGCGCCGGGCCTTCGAGTCCGAAGGTGTAGGCAAGACGACCGGAGGCCACGCTGCCGGTGGTGCCGGTGAGCATGTAACCGTCGAGTTGTTCGAGGCTCTGGTGCAAGTGGTGTGCGTAGTCGTGGTACATGAGCCCGGTGAAGACACCGGTGCGGCTGCCGCGAACAGTGGCGCAGTCGATGCCCGCCTGTTCGAAGCTCTCCCAGGCGGTTTCGAGGAGCAGCCGCTGCTGGGGATCCATGGTCAACGCTTCTCGTGGGCTGATCCCGAAGAATTCGGCGTCGAAATCACCCGCGTCGTAAAGGAAGCCGCCGTGCCGGGTGTAGCAAGTGCCCGGGTGGTCCGGGTCCGGGTCGAACAGCCTCTCCACGTCCCAACCGCGATCCGCCGGGAAAGCGGCGGTCGTCTCCAGGCCGGCTGCGACCAGATCCCACAGCGCCTGTGGGGACCGGATGCCGCCCGGGTACCGGCAGGCCATGCCGACGATGGCGATGGGCTCAGCGGTTACGGTGCCGGCAGCCGACGGGTGACGAGGGGAATCTTCGTCGTGCGTTCCCTGGAGATCCTGGCGGAGGTATTGAGCAACGGCCTCCGGGGTGGGGTGGTCGAACACCAGGCTCGAAGGCAGACGCAAGCCGGTCACGGCGGTAAGCCGATTGCGTAGTTCAACCGCAGTCAGAGAATCAAAGCCCAGATCCCGGAATGCCTGGTGTGACTGCACGGACTCTGCCGTGCCATGGCCCAGTACCAGTGCGACCTGCGAGCGCACCGTGTCGAGCACCAGTCGCTGCTGCTCTCTGGAGTCCATGGCGCTGAGCTGGGCGCGGAGAGTGGGACTTGCCGCACTTGTGGTGGGGGTGTGGTGGTGGGTTGTGGTGGTGAGGTTTTGGAGGAGTGGTGGGGTGGGGGTGTGGTGGGTGGTGAGGTGTGCGGGGAGGAGAGTGGGGTGGTGGGTGTGGGTGGTGGCGGTGTCGTAGAGGGTGAGTGCTTCGGGGGTGGTCATGGGGTGGAGGCCGGTGCGGTTGAGGCGTGTGTG
>NZ_JBEYZW010000200.1:0-1437 GCF_040646215.1 Streptomyces sp. NPDC046215
TTTCCTCCCCCTGACGCTTCAGCAGCCTCAGGTAGCCGAGGGTGACGGCCAGCAGGATCAGCAGCATGACCACGCCGATGGCCGAGCCATGGCGCCCCCGCGCCACCCGCCGGGACGCCCGCCTTCGGCCCCTACACCGGCATCGCGCTGCGCCGCCCCGGACGGCCGCCCGTGCCCGTGCGCCCCGCCCCGGGCGCCGTCGAGCTGACCGGCCCCGTCTTCGGCCCGGCCGACGTCGGCCCGCTGGACTGCGACCTGACCCGGCAGCACCGCGGGGAACCCCTCGGCGAGCGCATCACCGTCGGCGGGCGCGTCCTGGACCGCCGGGGCCGGCCGGTGCACGGCCAGCTGGTGGAGCTGTGGCAGGCCAACGCCGCGGGCCGCTACGCGCACGGCCTCGACCGGCACCAGGCGCCGCTCGACCCGAACTTCACCGGCACGGGCCGGTGTCTGACCGACGACGAGGGCCGGTACCGCTTCACGACCGTCCGGCCCGGCGCCTACCCCTGGCGCAGCGACCGCCCCAACACCTGGCGCCCCGCCCACCTGCACTTCTCCCTCTTCGGCACGGCGTTCACCCAGCGCCTGGTCACCCAGATGTACTTCCCCGGCGACCCGCTGCTGCCGTACGACGCGATCTGGAACGCCCTCGGCGACCCGGCCGCGCAGGAGCGGCTGGTCGCCGCGTACGACCCCGCGCTGAACACCCCCGAGTGGTCGCTCGGCTACCGCTGGGACATCGTCCTGGACGGCCCGGCCGCCACCTGGGCCGAGGAGGGCCGCTGAATGCCCGCTCCGCTCCCGCCGGTCCCCCCGACCCCGTCACAGACCATCGGTCCCTTCTACGCCCAGGCCCTCCCGGTGCCCGCGGGCGGTGACGCGGCGCCCGCCGGGCACCCGGGCACCGTCACCGTGCACGGGTGCGTGTACGACGGCGCCGGTGAGCCGGTACCCGACGCGCTGCTGGAGTTCTGGCAGGCGGCTCCCGACGGCTCGCTGTCGGGGGCGCCCGGCAGTCTGCGGCGCGACGGGATGACGTTCACCGGGTTCGCCCGGGTGCCCACCGGCCGGGACGGCCGCTTCGTCCTGCGCACGCTGCCCCCGGGCGGCGCGCCCTACCTCGCGGTGTGCGTCCACGCCCGGGGGCTGACCCACCACCTGTTCACCCGCGCCTACTTCTCCCTCCCCCAGGACGACCCGCTGCTCGCCGCCCTGCCGGCCGAGCGGCGGCGGACCTTGCTGGCGGCGCCTGACCCCGGCCACGCCCGCGCTCGCCGCTTCGATGTCCGTCTGAGCGGCGAAGGGGAGACGGTGTTTCTCTCCTTTCCCTCCGGGCAGGGGCCTGGGTGACGTGTCGGCATTGCCGCGTTGCCGCCTGCGGCGGCGAGCGCCCTGCGGGCGCGGCAAAAAAGCCACAATGGGAATACAAACATCTTA
>NZ_JBEYZW010000201.1:0-1430 GCF_040646215.1 Streptomyces sp. NPDC046215
AACTACGCCGCCGCCAACGCCTACCTCGACGCCCTCGCCACCCACCGCCACACCCAAGGACTCCCCGCCACCTCCATCGCCTGGGGACTATGGGAAGAAGGTGGCTTGGCCAATGCCGAAATCACCGGTCATATGCGACGGCACGGGCTCCCGCCCATGCCGACCGACCTCGCCCTTGCCGCGCTTGCTCAAAGCGTCAACCAGCCCGCCCCCAGCCTTGTGGTCGCGGATATCGACTGGACGACATTCGGCTCGGCCCATACCACCGAGCCTCCCGCACTCTTTGAGGACATTCCGGAGGCCCGACGATCCGGTGCGTCTTCGGAGATCGCGCGTGCCACCGATTCGACGCTCCGCCAGCAGTTGTCCCAGCAGGGCGCCGCTGAGCAACAAGAGACGCTGCTGCAGCTCGTACGCACCGAAGTGGCCGCGTCCCTCGGGCATGTCTCTGCCGATTCGATTCCCGACGACCGCTCCTTCAAGGTCCTCGGATTTGACTCTTTGTCTGCTATTGAGCTCCGGAACCGCCTCACTCGGGCGACCGAACTTCGCCTCGCCACCACCTTGGTCTTCGACCACCCGACCCCCGGCAAACTCGCGCAGTATCTGACAGCCGAACTCGTCAGTACGCACACCGCGGCCGCTCTGCCGACGCGACCTACAGCCGCACTCGACAACGAGCCGATTGCGATCGTCGGCATGGCGTGCCGCTTCCCCGGAGGCGTACAGAGTCCCGATGACCTCTGGGAGCTTCTCGGTACAGAACAAGACGCTATCGCCGACTTCCCGACGGACCGAGGCTGGGATCTGGATCACCTCTTCGACCCGGACCCGGACCATCCCGGAACCTGCTACACACGGCAAGGCGGCTTCCTCTACACCGCACCCGAATTCGATCCGGAGTTCTTCGAGATCAGCCCGCGAGAAGCGCTGGCGATGGACCCACAGCAGCGGTTGCTCCTGGAAACCGCATGGGAAGCCTTCGAACGGGCACGCATTGGCCCTGAAATCCTCCAGGGCAGTCAAACCGGGGTCTTCACCGGTCTCAATGCCCAGGACCATGCCACCCACATGCAACGCTCGTCCGACAGCTTGGACGGTTACGTCTTGACTGGCGCTTCGGCCAGTATCGCTTCGGGTCGCATCGCCTACGCTTTCGGTCTGGAAGGGCCCGCAGTGTCAGTGGACACGGCGTGCTCATCGTCATTGGTCGCCTTGCATCTGGCCTGTCAGGCCCTGCGGGCCGGAGAGTGCTCCATGGCCCTGGCCGGCGGCGTAACCGTCATGTCCACACCAGTCACTTTTATGGAGTTTTCACGGCAACGGGGGCTCTCACCTGATGGGCGGTGTAAGGCGTTCGCGGCCTCGGCGGACGGCACGGGGTGGGGGGAGGGCGTCGGCATGCTGCTGGTGGAGCGGCTTTCCGACGC
>NZ_JBEYZW010000202.1:0-1404 GCF_040646215.1 Streptomyces sp. NPDC046215
TACTGCAACGGTCCTTGCTGTGACGGGTGGGCAGGTCGGTCGTTGGTGTGGTTATGGGTGGGGACCTTGGGAGTGCCAGGTTGTGGGCTGGAGAACTGAACGTGGTACACGAGCGGTTCGTGCACCGGTTCAACAGGGAAGAGCCGCGGCAGTCGGCCCTTGCCTATATGCGGGGGCTGACCGCTCCTCTGGAGCGGAAGAACGGATGGACGCTCGCGGAAGAAGCCGGCCACGCGGGACCTGACCGTATCCACCGGTTGCTGAACCGGATCGACTGGGACGCCGACGAGGTCCTGGGCGACGTGCGCGACTACGTCGTCGAGCACCTCGGGGACCGGAATGCCGTTCTGGTCATCGATGACACCGGCTTCCTGAAGAAGGGCACACGCTCGGCGGGTGTGCAAAGGCAGTACTCCGGCACCGCCGGACGCACCGAGAACAGCCAGATCGGGGTGTTTCTCGCCTACGCCACCCGCCGCGGACGCACGCTGATCGACCGCCGCTTGTATCTGCCCACGTCATGGACCGACGACCGGGACAGGTGCCGGCAAGCCGGTATCGACGACAGTGTCGCCTTCGAGACGAAGGTTGCCATGGCCAGGGCGATGGTCCGCCGGGCGATCAGGGACCGGATCCCGTTCGGCTGGGTGACGGCGGACGCCGCCTACGGCTACAGCAAGGGCTGGCGCTTCGAGCTGGAACAGGCCGATGTCTTCCACGTCATGGCGACCACCCGGCACGACACCGTCGTCACCGGCTGGTCCATCGACCACCCTGTCCACGATCTATTCCCCGGCCTGCCACGGCAGAAGTGGAAACGGCGCTCGTGCGGCCAGGGCGCCCACGGCCCACGCGTCTATGACTGGGCCCGTGTCGAGGTCCGGCCCTGGCATCGCGAGGACCGCCGGCACTGGGTCATCGCCCGCCGCAGCGTCCGCCGGCCCGAGGAGGTCTCCTACTACATCGCCTACTGCCCCACCGAGACCACTCTGGACGAGCTGATCTCCGTCGCCGGCAGCCGGTGGGCCGTCGAGGAATGCTTCCAGAGCGCGAAGCAGGAATGCGGCCTGGACGACTACCAGGTCCGCCGCTACCCCGGCTGGCACCGCCACATGACCCTGGCCATGGCCGCCCACGCCTGCCTCACCGTCCTGCGGGCCCGCGAGCTCGACACGGAGAAAGCAGAAACGGATCCTCCCAGCTCATCCCCCTCAGCCTTCCCGAGATCAGACGCCTGATCACCCGCCTCAACCCCCACCGGACCGCACCCATCGACCACGTCCTGCACTGGTCACACTGGCGACGGAGACGGCAGTACCAAGCCCGCGTCTGCCACTACAAACGACGCGGACACACCCCGCCAGAAGCTACCCACCCGTCACAGCAAAGACCGTTGCAGTACTA
>NZ_JBEYZW010000203.1:0-1311 GCF_040646215.1 Streptomyces sp. NPDC046215
GCTGATTTCAGCCCGTCCGGCGATTGAGGACGCGCCCGCAGGGCGCTCGCCGCCGCAGGCGGCCACGACGGCCCGCAGCCGAAGAACCGCCCGCATGACGGACAGCCACACCTCCGTAACGCCCGCACTTGTAGGGTGACGGGGATCCAGCCGGACGACGGGGTCCGGTCACCGGCCCTGTTGTGAAGGTTTGCTCCCATGCGCATAGGCGTACTCACGTCCGGCGGCGACTGCCCCGGGCTGAACGCGGTCATCAGGTCCGTCGTGCACCGCGCCGTGGTCGACCACGGCGACGAGGTCATCGGCTTCCGCGACGGCTGGCGGGGGCTGCTGGAAGCCGATCACCGCCCCCTGGACCTGGACGCCGTGGCCGGGATCCTGGCCCTCGGCGGCACCGTCCTCGGCTCCTCGCGGGTGCAGCCCGCCCAGCTGCGCGACGGCGTCGAGCGGGCCCGCCGCCACGTCGCCGAGCTCGGGATCGACGCGATCATCCCGATCGGCGGCGAGGGCACCCTCAAGGCGGCCCGGCTGCTCTCGGACGCCGGCCTGCCCATCGTGGGCGTGCCCAAGACCATCGACAACGACATCGCCGGCACCGACGTGACCTTCGGCTTCGACACGGCCGTGGGCGTGGCCACCGAGGCCCTCGACCGGCTGAAGACGACCGCCGAGTCCCACCAGCGGGTCCTCATCGTCGAGGTGATGGGCCGCCACACCGGCTGGATCGCCCTGCACTCGGGCATGGCCGCCGGCGCGCACGCGATCGTCGTGCCGGAGCGGCCCTTCGACATCGACGAGCTGACGGAGGTCGTCGGCCGCCGCTTCGAGGCCGGCAAGCGCTTCGCGATCGTGGTCGTCGCGGAGGGCGCCAAGCCCCGCGAGGGCTCGATGGCCTTCGAGGTCGGCGGCACGGACGTGTACGGGCACGAGCGGTTCGCCGGCGTGGCCCGGCAGCTCGCCGGCGAGCTGGAGAAGCGCCTGGACAAGGAGGCGCGACCGGTCATACTCGGCCACGTGCAGCGCGGTGGCACCCCCACCGCCTACGACCGGGTGCTGGCCACCCGCTTCGGCTGGCACGCGGTCGAGGCGGCGCACGAGGGCGCGTTCGGGATGATGACGGCGCTGCGCGGCACGGACATCACCCTGGTGCCGCTGGCCGAGGCCGTCGAGCGGCTCAAGACGGTGCCGCACGAGCGGTACGCCGAGGCCGAGTGCGTCCTGTGAGCTGATCCCGCCCGCTCTCCGTGGACGTAACTCGCGGTCTCGCGGCTGCCGTTCTCCGGTCCCGCGTAGGCGACGCGCTTCATGCCG
>NZ_JBEYZW010000204.1:0-1243 GCF_040646215.1 Streptomyces sp. NPDC046215
CTGGCCCTGCCCGGACGGCGGGAAGTGCATTCGCTTTACGCCCTGACACCCCCACCCGCTCCGGCCCGCCACCTCCCGTGATTGGGGGGTAAGAAACCCGTGGGGGTTACGGTCCGGCCGTTAACTGCTCCTTCGGGCGCTCAGGTCGTCGCGCCCTCGGCGGGCAGGGTCACCGCGCCGGGGACCGGGCCCGCGGTGACGCGGACCGCTCGGCAGGTGCCGGAGGCCTGGAGGGCCGCGGCCACCTTTCGTGCCGCCGCCTCGTCCTCGACCAGGAAGGCCGTGGTCGGGCCCGAGCCGGAGACCATCGCCGCCAGGGCGCCTGCGCCGGTGCCCGCGTCGAGCGTGGCCGTCAGGGACGGTCGCAGGGAGACCGCGGCCATCTGGAGGTCGTTGGTGACGGCCGCCGCCAGGGCGTCCGCGTCGCCCGTGCGCAGGGCGTCCAGGAGAGCGGGCGAGGGTTCGGGGTCGGGCACGTCGGCCGAGGTGGCGCCGGTGCCGGAGGCGGCGCGCAGGCGGTCGCACTCGGCGTAGACGGCCGGTGTGGACAGTCCGCCGTCGGCGACGGCGAAGACCCAGTGGAAGGTGCCGCCGACGGTCAGCGGGGTGAGGATCTCGCCGCGGCCGCGCCCGAGGGCCGCCCCGCCGACGAGGCTGAACGGGACGTCGCTGCCGAGCTCGGCGCAGATGTCGAGGAGTTCCTCGCGGGTGGCGCCCGTCCCCCAGAGGGTGTCGCAGGCGAGGAGGGCACCGGCGCCGTCGGCGCTGCCTCCGGCCATGCCGCCGGCGACGGGGATGTCCTTGTCGATGTGAATGTGGACGCCGGCGTCGCGCCCGTGCCGGGCGGCGAGGGCGAGGGCGGCGCGGGCCGCGAGGTTGGAAGTGTCCAGGGGGACCTGGGCGGCGTCGGGCCCGGAGCAGGTGACGCGCAGCGCGTCGGCGGGGGTGACGGTGACCTCGTCGTACAGGCCGACGGCGAGAAAGACGTTGGCCAGGTCATGGAAACCGTCGGGCCGCACGCCGCCGACGGCGAGCTGAACGTTGACCTTGGCGGGCACACGAACGGTAACGGACGAGGTCACGGAGCGGGCTCCTCAGGTCGGAGAAAGAGACAGCAGCGATCGTACGAGCCCCGCACCACCGAGGGTTTTCTTCCCCACCCACCACGGAAGGTGGCGGGCCGGAGCGGGTGGGGGGGGGGGGTGGGGGATTAAGAAAAAAAACCAACACCCACACCCCCCCC
>NZ_JBEYZW010000205.1:0-1197 GCF_040646215.1 Streptomyces sp. NPDC046215
CCGATCTCACCGACGCCGAGCGGCTGTCGCCGCTCACGCCGGGGGATGCCGCGTATGTCATTCACACCTCGGGGTCGACGGGCCGCCCGAAGGGCGTGGTGATCCCGCACTCCAACGTCATCCGCCTCTTCGAGACCTCCGCCGCGCACTTCGCCTTCGGACCCGACGACGTCTGGACCCTCTTCCACTCCTACGCCTTCGACTTCTCCGTCTGGGAAATCTGGGGCCCCCTCCTGCACGGCGGACGCCTCCTCATCGTCCCCCAGACCACCACCCGCTCCCCCGCCGAGTTCCTCGAACTCCTGCGCACCGAGCAGGTCACCGTCCTCAACCAGACCCCCTCCGCGTTCCTCCAGCTCATCACCGCCGACACCGACACCCCCGCCGGCACGGACCCGCTGGCCCTGCGCTACGTCATCTTCGGCGGCGAAGCCCTCGAACCCGCCCACCTGCGCCCCTGGGCCCAGCGCCACGGCACCACCAGCCCGGCCCTGGTGAACATGTACGGCATCACCGAAACCACCGTCCACGTCACCCACCAGCAGATCACCGACACGCTCATCGAAGACCCGAGCGCCCGCAGCCTGATCGGCACGCCCCTGCCGGACCTGCGCGTCTACGTCCTGGACCACTGCCTGAAGCCCGTACCCCCCGGCCGGACCGGCGAAATGTACGTCGCCGGCCCCGGCCTGGCCCGCGACTACCTCGGCCGCCCCGCCCTGACCGCCGGACGGTTCGTCGCCGACCCCTTCGGCCCGCCCGGCACCCGCATGTACCGCACCGGCGACCTCGCCCGCCGCACCCCCGAAGGCACCCTCGAATACGCCGGCCGCGCCGACCAGCAGGTCAAGATCCGCGGCTTCCGCATCGAGCCCGGCGAGATCGAAGCCGCCCTCGCCGCCCACCCCGCCGTCGCCCGGGCCGCCGTCACCGCCCGCCAGACCCAGGGCGCCGGCGACCGGATGCTCGTCGCCTACGCCGTCCCCGCCCCCGGCCACCAGCCCGCCCCCGCCGAACTGCGGGCCCACCTGGCCACCGTGCTGCCCGAACACATGGTCCCCAGTGCCTGCGTACTGCTCGACGCACTGCCGCTGACCGCCAACGGCAAGCTCGACACCAAAGCCCTGCCCGCCCCCGACTTCACCGCCGAAGCCGGCGGCCAGGCCCCCACCACCACGGCCCAGACCCTGGTCTGCC
>NZ_JBEYZW010000206.1:0-1184 GCF_040646215.1 Streptomyces sp. NPDC046215
GGGTCGTGGGGGTGCACCACCGCTGCGCGGCGGTGTCCTCAAACGCCGGACGGGCTGATTCGGCTGAGCTCAGCCACATCAGCCCGTCCGGCGATTGA
Source organism: Streptomyces sp. NPDC046215 (assembly GCF_040646215.1). Taxonomy (NCBI): domain Bacteria; kingdom Bacillati; phylum Actinomycetota; class Actinomycetes; order Kitasatosporales; family Streptomycetaceae; genus Streptomyces; species Streptomyces sp. NPDC046215. Next base: position 99 of record NZ_JBEYZW010000206.1, read on the forward strand.
GGACCCTCCCGCAGGGCGCTCGCCGCCGTCGGCGGCAGAGCTGAAGACGGGCCGCAGCCGAAGGCTCCTCGGACAGACCCTAGGCTGGAGGGGCCGGGACGGCGCAAGGCGTCGCCCCGGCGTCCCCAGCCCCCGCCGGGGGGCAGCGAACGGCAGGAGTCCCACTGTGGCAGAGCGCAAGCCGATCGAGTCCTGGCTCACCGACATGGACGGTGTGCTGATGCACGAGGGCATCCCGGTGCCCGGTGCCGACACCTTCATCAAGCGGCTGCGGGACTCGGGCAAGCCGTTCCTGGTGCTGACCAACAACTCCATCTACACCCCCCGTGACCTGCACGCACGCCTCGCCCGGATCGGCCTCGACGTCCCCGTCGAGAACATCTGGACGTCCGCGCTGGCCACCGCCCAGTTCCTGGACGACCAGCGGCCCGGCGGCACCGCCTACGTCATCGGCGAGGCGGGTCTGACCACCGCCCTGCACGACATCGGCTACGTCCTCACCGACCACGACCCCGACTACGTGGTCCTCGGCGAGACCCGCACCTACAGCTTCGAAGCGCTCACCAAGGCCATCCGGCTGATCAACGGCGGGGCCCGCTTCATCGCCACCAACCCGGACGAGACCGGGCCCTCCGCCGAAGGCGCGCTGCCCGCCACCGGCTCCGTCGCCGCGCTGATCACCAAGGCGACCGGCCGCGAGCCGTACTTCGTGGGCAAGCCCAATTCGCTGATGATGCGGGCGGGGCTCAACGCCATCGGCGCCCACTCCGAGACCAGCGCCATGATCGGCGACCGGATGGACACCGACGTCCTGGCCGGCCTGGAAGCCGGGATGGAGACGTTCCTCGTCCTGACCGGCCTGACCCGGCCCGAGGAGATCGAGCGCCACCCCTTCCGGCCGTCCCGCGTCGTCGACTCGATCGCCGACCTCGTCGACCTGGTCTGAGCGGTGCCCCTCCGGGGGTGGCACGGGGTGTACCGCCGAGCGGGTCGTCGGCTGCGGGCCGTCGTTGCCGCCCGCGGCGGCGGGTGCCCTGCGGGAGCGTCCTCCGATGCCGGACGGGCTGGTGTCGGCTGAGCTCAGCC
>NZ_JBEYZW010000207.1:0-1142 GCF_040646215.1 Streptomyces sp. NPDC046215
GCTAGGGCTTCCGCTTCCGGGTGTCCCGGACGGGCTCGTACGGCGGGACGTCCCGCCCGGGCTGGAAGTGGGGCCCCTGCCGTATGTGCCGGACGACGAGGACCAGATCGACGGCGGCGACCGCCGCCAGCACGGCGCAGGCGACCGCCCACCCGGAATGCCCGGCCCGAGCGAAGAGCACGGCCCCGGCGACGGCCCAGACCAGCCCCCACCCGGCGAGCGCGCACCGCAGCCGCAGCGGGCTGCGCGCGGTGACGGGTTCGCTGCCTGTACGCATGGCGCACCATCTCCTGTTTCCAGGAAACACCCGGATCGGCCTGCGCGGGGCACACGGGGGCCCGGTCGTGCCGTGCAACGGACGGCCGTGTGCGGCGTCGTGAGACGAAAATGCGGGGCGTCCGCCGGGTGTTGGCGCGTCGGACCAGCCGCTTGAGCCGGGCGGCGGCGGAGGGCCGAACCGGATCGTCAGGGGAACCGTCAGAAAAGAGGCTCCGGGAGAACACCTTCGAGGGACAGCAGGGCCCGTTTGATCTCCAGTCCGCTGCCGAATCCCCCCAGGCCCCCGCTGCTCTCGATGACGCGGTGGCAGGGGACCACGACCGGCAGGGGGTTGCTGCCCATGGCCGTGCCGACCGCGCGGGCCGCGCCCTGGTCGCCGACGCGGTCGGCCAGGTCCTGGTAGCTGACGACGGTGCCGTACGGCACGTGCTCGGCCAGCTCGCGCAGCACCCGGCGGTTGAAGCCCGCGGTCAGGGACCAGTCCAGGGGGACCGCGAACGTCTCGCGGCGCCTGGCGAAGTACGCCTCCAGCTCGGCGGACGCCTGGGTCAGGACGTCGTGCGCGGCGCAGGGGCGGTCGGCGGGGGCGGTGCCGAGGCGGCGGGTGAGGCGGTCCACGGCGGCGGCCGCCGTGCGCGCGTCGGCACCGAACGCGACCTCCAGCAGCCCCTTGGGGGTGGCCGCGAGCCCCAGAGGGCCGATGGAGACATCCACGGTGGCCCACGCCCACTCCTGCGGCCGGGGCGGCAGGGTCGGTTCCTCGTCCGTCACAGGGACCAGGGTAGGGCGTTCCTCTCCCAGGAGCCACGGACGTTTCGGCCGTTCACGAGGTGACGCCCGCCGGCCCGCCGCCCGGTGCTAGG
>NZ_JBEYZW010000208.1:0-1128 GCF_040646215.1 Streptomyces sp. NPDC046215
CTAGTGTCCTGAGTCGGAGATTCGTCGTTGGTCTGGTGTGAGTCGTCCTGGACCGAAGATCCCGCCGGTGGTGCTGTCCGATGCCGAGCGGGCGATGTTGCAGTCGTGGGTGCGTCGTCGTTCGAGTGCCCAGTCGTTGGCGTTGCGGTCGCGGATCGTCCTGGAGAGCGCGGACGGTCATGCGATTGCTGAAGTCGCACGGCGGCTTGGCGTTACCACGGATACCGTCCGTGCCTGGCGGCGGCGGTTTCTTGAACGCCGGCTGGACGGCCTGTGTGACGAGCCCCGGCCGGGTGTCCCGCGGAAGATCACCGATGCTGACGTGGAGCGTGTCATCGTCAAGACGCTGGAGGAGACACCGAAGGACGCGACCCACTGGTCGACCCGTTCGATGGCCGCGGCCACGGGGATGTCGCAGTCGGCGATCTCACGGATCTGGCGTGCGTTCGCTCTCCAGCCGCACCGGGCCGAGACGTTCAAGATGTCGAAGGACCCGCTGTTCATCGACAAGGTCCGTGACGTGGTCGGACTGTATCTCGACCCGCCGGAGCGGGCCCTGGTGCTGTGCGTCGACGAGAAATCCCAGATCCAGGCCCTGGACAGGTCCCAGCCGGTCCTGCCGATGATGCCCGGGGTGCCCGAACGCCGCAGTCACGACTACGTCCGCGCGGGCACCACGACTCTCTTCGCAGCCCTGGACACCGCGACAGGGAAGGTCATCGGTTCGCTCCACCGCCGTCACCGCGCGGTGGAGTTCAAGAAGTTCCTGGCCAAGCTCGACAAGGAAGTTCCAGCCGGCCTCGAGGTCCACCTGATCCTGGACAACTACGTCACCCACAAGGTCCCGGCGGTCAGGAAGTGGCTGCTGGCGCATCCGCGCTTCCACCTGCATTTCACCCCGACCGGGTCCTCGTGGCTGAACCTGGTGGAGCGGTGGTTCGCCGAACTCACCACGAAGAAACTCCGCCGCGGCGTCCACCGCTCCGTCCAGGCTCTCGAACGCGACATCCGGGCCTGGCTCGCCGACTGGAACGAGCATCCCAGGCCGTTCGTCTGGACGAAGACCGCCGACGAGATCCTCGACAAAGTCGCCACCTACTGCAGACGAATCTCCGACTCAGGACACTA
>NZ_JBEYZW010000209.1:0-1078 GCF_040646215.1 Streptomyces sp. NPDC046215
GGTGGCGACCATGGCCAGTTCGTTGCGCTGCCGCCGCAGGACCGCCCGCCACAGCTGCCCCGGGTCCGGGGAGGAGACGTCGCCCGGCTCGGGCCCGTCCGGCGCTTGAGGACACCGCCGCGCAGCGGTGGTGCGGCCCCGGCGGCAGGGGATGTGCCCGCACGGGCAACCGTGCCGTAACCTCGAAGGCCGGAGCCCGCCGATCTCGGGACCTAGATTCACACCTTGGGGTTGCTCGCCAGATGACTGCGATTTCGCTTGGAATGCCTTCCGTTCCCATCAAGCTCGCCGACCGCAGGGTCAGCCGCAAGATCCAGGTCGGCTCCGTGGCCGTCGGAGGCGACGCACCCGTATCGGTGCAGTCGATGACGACGACCAGGACCTCGGACATCGGCGCCACCCTCCAGCAGATCGCCGAGCTCACGGCGTCCGGCTGCCAGATCGTCCGCGTCGCCTGCCCGACCCAGGACGACGCCGACGCGCTCCCGATCATCGCGAGGAAGTCGCAGATCCCGGTGATCGCCGACATCCACTTCCAGCCGAAGTACGTCTTCGCCGCGATCGACGCCGGCTGCGCCGCGGTCCGCGTCAACCCCGGCAACATCAAGCAGTTCGACGACAAGGTCAAGGAGATCGCGAAGGCCGCCGGCGAAACCGGCACCCCGATCCGCATCGGCGTCAACGCCGGCTCCCTCGACGCCCGCCTGCTGGCCAAGTACGGCAAGGCCACCCCCGAAGCCCTCGTCGAGTCCGCGCTGTGGGAGGCGTCCCTCTTCGAGGAGCACGGTTTCCGCGACATCAAGATCTCGGTCAAGCACAACGACCCGGTCGTGATGGTCAACGCCTACCGGCAGCTCGCGGCGCAGTGCGACTACCCGCTGCACCTGGGCGTCACCGAGGCGGGACCGGCCTTCCAGGGCACCATCAAGTCCGCCGTCGCCTTCGGGGCGCTGCTCTCCGAAGGCATCGGCGACACCATCCGCGTCTCCCTGTCGGCCCCGCCGGCCGAGGAGATCAAGGTCGGCATGCAGATCCTGGAGTCCCTGGGCCTGCGCCAGCGCCGCCTGGAGATCGTCTC